>NZ_JBCLYA010000045.1:0-235663 GCF_039650795.1 Salmonella sp. K21076 | reverse complement strand
TTTTGCAGTCGCCAGACCGCAAGATGTTTTAACAAATCAAAAGGGGTTTTAATAACTGGCTTAAAGCTGAAAGCTTTCCGGAACCCCCAGCCTAGCTGGGGGTTTTCCATAGACAAAAAACAGGAGCCATGGGGCTCCTGTTTGCTTTTCTACTCCGTGCTCGCTTCAACGGGTTTTGGATGTGACGGCAGCACGCCATCGGCGCGGAACATCGTTTTAATCCCTCTGACGGCCTGGCGAATGCGATCGCGATTCTCTATTAATGCAAAGCGTACATGGGTGTCGCCATAGTCACCAAAGCCTATCCCTGGAGAAACGCAAACCTTCGCCTCATTCAGCAGCTTCTTGGCAAACTCAAGCGATCCCATCGCCGCATATTGCTCCGGGATTTTCGCCCAGACGTACATTGAGGCTTTCGGCATTTCAACCATCCAGCCCGCCTCATGCAGTCCCTTCACCAGCACATCGCGACGACGCTTATACTGCTCGGCGATATCGCGCACGCACTGCTGATCGCCTTCCAGAGCGGCGATAGCCGCCACCTGAAGCGGGGTAAAAGCACCATAATCGTGATAACTTTTAATGCGCGCCAGCGCGCTGACCAGGGTTTTATTGCCCACCATAAACCCAATACGCCAGCCCGCCATATTATAGCTTTTCGACAGTGTGAAAAATTCGACCGCCACGTCGCGCGCGCCGGGCACCTGCATAATGGATGGCGCTTTCCAGCCGTCGTACACGATATCGGCATACGCCAGATCGTGCACCACCAGCACATCATAACGTTTAGCCAGAGCGACCACTTTTTCAAAAAATTCCAGTTCGACGCACTGGGCCGTAGGGTTAGACGGAAAACCCAAAATCATCATTTTCGGTTTCGGATAACTTTCGCGAATAGCGCGCTCCAGCTCGTTGAAGAAATCCACCCCCTCTACCAATGGAACCGAACGCACCTGCGCCCCGGCGATAACGGCGCCATAGATATGAATCGGGTAACTGGGGTTCGGCACCAGAACCGTATCGCCATGATCCAGCGTCGCCAGCATTAAATGCGCCAGTCCCTCTTTGGAACCGATGGTCACAATCGCTTCGGTTTCCGGATCGATATCGACATCATAACGTTCCTGATACCAGTGAGAAATCGCGCGGCGTAAACGCGGTATGCCGCGGGACGTGGAATAACCGTGCGTATCCGGACGCTGCGCGACGGTGCAAAGTTTTTCGACAATGTGGGGAGGGGTTGCGCCATCAGGATTACCCATACTGAAATCAATAATATCTTCGCCGCGCCGACGCGCAGCCATTTTGAGTTCAGCGGTGATGTTAAAAACATAGGGCGGAAGGCGATCGATACGCGTAAAGCGACGTTCAGGGCGGGAGTCAGCCATAATATCCTCAGATTAACGTTAGCGCCCGGACCGTCCGAGCGACGCTGCCACGATGGTGGCTCCTTTAGAAAATAGCCTGAAAATTTTCTTCCTGTCGAGAGGCTAATGAAAATATTTTTTAGCGACGAAAAAGAGGAACAACCGTAAAAATTTACTTTTTAAGCGTGTCAGTTATAGCACCAAATAAATCACATCATTAACAAATTGATATCATTGAATTTACCTAACGCGGTATGGCCGACGATAATTTCCTGTCAATAAACCTTATCTCAAATAATCCCCTTTTGATTTTGTGGTTTTTCCTCTTTAATCAAAAGCCTTACTAACGATAATGGTATTCGTTCATGTCATATTGCGGTATTTTTCAGGGATATTTCCCCGAAAATAAGGATCCTTTCCGGCAAGCTGCCGCGATGAAAGCGTAAATAAGGCAGCGAACCGGATACGTACAGTAAAATAAATCCCTGTTTTCGCCTGAGTAATCACCATGACGTGATGACTCAACGCGCTGGTGTTTGACTTTTCGCTCAGCAAGAGTAAAGTGAAATAATTCAGTCAGTTGAAGTATTCATACACAGGAACGGCAATGAAAAAAAACCGCGTGAGGCACGCGGTTTGAGACTGACAAGAGAATGTTTCATTGCCTGATGACGCTGCGCTTATCAGGCCTACAGATGACACACTTTTGTAGGCCGGATAAGGCGTTTATGCCGCCGTCTGACTTATAGAATATGGCCTAATGTCTGGCGCAGATGCGCGCCGGAGCCTAACAAGCCGGGATTATCATGGACAATCAGATAGACCGGAATACCGTGTACATAATCTTTAAAGCGGCCTTTATCTTCAAAGCCCCCACGGAAGCCAGACGCTTTAAAGAATTCCAGGAAGCGCGGGACAATGCCGCCAGCGATATAAACGCCGCCAAATGTCCCCATGGTTAACGCCAGATCGCCGCCAAATCGCCCCATGATGACGCAAAAGAGCGACAACGCGCGGCGACAATCGATACAGCTATCCGCCAGGGCGCGTTCGGTAATATCTTTCGGGCGCAGATTTTCCGGCAGACGGTTGTCGGACTTAACAATCGCCCGGTAAAGATTCACCAGCCCCGGGCCAGACAGCACGCGCTCGGCGGAAACGTGGCCAATTTCGGCGCGCAATATTTCCAGAATCATAGCTTCTTCTTCGCTATTAGGCGCAAAATCGACATGCCCGCCTTCGCCCGGAAGGCTAATCCAACGCTTATCCACATGCACCAGATGCGCCACGCCCAAGCCGGTTCCCGCGCCGTACACCGCAATAGGTTTGCCGTCTACCGGTTCGCCGCCGCCGAACTGAATTAAATGCTCTTTTTTCAGCATCGGGATCGCCATCGACACGGCGGTGAAATCGTTGATGATTTCCAGATGACTAAAGCCGAGATTTTTTTTCATTTCCGCAATAGAAAAAGCCCAGGTATGGTTAGTCATCGCCACCCAGTCGCCGGTAATCGGGCAGGCTATGGCGATACAACCATCTTCCACGCTGACGCCATGCTCATCGAGATAAACGCGCACCACGGCCTCAAGACTGGGGTAATCCAGGCCGGAATACGTTTTGGCCTGCGAGATTTCTCCACTGGCGATATCACACAGGGCAAGACGCGCATTCGTGCCGCCTACATCTCCTACTAAAGCATACTTTGTCATTCTTCTACTACTCCGCTAAAGTCAAAATAAGTCTTTGTCACACTGTAAATTCATGGGGGCATAACAACAACGGCCATCAGGCTGACTGCCTATAAATATAGATCTTCATCACAGAATTACTTTCTTGTTTCAGCACCAATTGCAGCAATGCCGTCGGGCAGGCTGTGCAAAATAGATATACGACCCCGTGTAAGGAAGAGATTATGTTCCACCCGCGTGCCCGAACGATGCTGCTGCTGTCGCTCCCTGCGCTGATTATTGGCGTAGCGTCAAGCCTAGTTTTAATCGCCTCGATGAAAGTCGCGTCGGTTTTTCAGCAATTTCTTTGGCAACGACTGCCCGCCAGCATCGGAATCGCTTATGATTCGCCGTTCTGGATAGTGGGTATGCTCACGCTAACCGGGATCGTGGTGGGTTTGATTATCCGTTACAGTCCCGGACACGCTGGCCCCGATCCGGCCATCGAACCGTTAATCAGTATGCCGGTCTCGCCATCTGCGCTGCCCGGGCTGCTTCTCGCCTTAATCATCGGCCTTGCTGGTGGGGTAAGTTTGGGGCCAGAGCATCCGATAATGACAATAAATATCGCGCTGGCGGCGGCTTTCGGCTCCCGCCTGTTTCCGCGTATCACGGCGTTAGACTGGACGATTCTGGCCTCAGCAGGCACCATCGGCGCGCTGTTCGGCACGCCCGTCGCCGCGGCGCTGATTTTTTCGCAAACGCTTAGCGGCTCTAACGATATTCCCATGTGGGATCGCCTGTTTGCGCCGTTAATGGCGGCAGCGGCGGGGTCACTCACCACCAGCCTGTTCTTTCATCCGCATTTTTCGTTACCCATCGCCCATTACACGCAGATGCGGCTGGTGGACATTGCCAGCGGAGCGATCGTCGCGGCGATCGCCATTGCCGCCGGGATGGTCGCCGTCTGGTGCCTTCCGCGTCTGCACGAGTTGCTGCACCGACTAAAAAATCCGGTCCTGATTCTCGGCATTGGCGG
Source organism: Salmonella sp. K21076 (assembly GCF_039650795.1). NCBI lineage: Bacteria > Pseudomonadati > Pseudomonadota > Gammaproteobacteria > Enterobacterales > Enterobacteriaceae > Salmonella > Salmonella sp. K21076. The sequence goes on along the minus strand of NZ_JBCLYA010000045.1, from coordinate 231,590 downwards.
TTTTATACTGGGTATTCTGGGCGTCATTGGCGGGCCGCTTACCCTGTTTAAAGGCCTGGACGAAATGCAACAAATGGCGTTTAGCCAGACGTTGGGCGCGGGAGATTATTTTACCTTAGCCGTCGTCAAACTCGCCGCGCTGGTCATCGCGGCGGCGAGCGGCTTTCGCGGCGGGCGCATTTTTCCGGCTGTGTTTATCGGCGCGGCGCTGGGGCTCATGCTCCATGCCCATGTTGAGGCCGTACCCGCGGCGATTACCGTCTCCTGCGCGATTCTTGGCTTAGTGCTGGTAGTGACGCGCGACGGCTGGCTCAGTCTGTTTATGGCGGCAGTCGTCGTACCGGATACCAATCTGCTGCCGCTGCTCTGCATTGTGATGCTCCCCGCCTGGCTATTGCTGGCGGGAAAACCGTTGCTGGCCGCCAACCGTCACGAACCCTAATCCGGCGCAGCGGGGGCCATTATCCCCCGTTGCGGGCTTCCAGCGCCCGGGTCACGGTACGCAGTAATTCCGGCAGATCGGCTTTTGGCAACATCACTTCAATAAATGACAGACGTTGTGGGCGCGCCAACCGTTCGAGGACCTCTGCCAGTTGGATAGCCTGCGTCACCCGCCAGCACTCCGCCTGTTGCGCCGCGTTTAGCGCCGGTGGTATCTGCGTCCAGTTCCAGCTCGCGATGTCGTTATACCGCTGGGCCGCGCCGTGAATGGCGCGCTCTACGGTATAGCCGTCATTGTTGAGCAGCAGGATGACCGGCGCCTGCCCGTCGCGTAACATCGAGCCCATCTCCTGAATCGTGAGCTGCGCCGCGCCATCGCCAATAATCAGAATTACCCGCCGATCGGGGCAGGCGGTTTGCGCGCCAAACGCGGCGGGCAAGGAATAGCCGATAGACCCCCACAGCGGCTGAACCACAACTTCCGCGCCGTCAGGAAGCGACAGCGCGGCAGCGCCAAAGGCGGCGGTCCCCTGGTCGACAAGGATAATATCGCCGGGTTTGAGACACTGCTGTAAGGTTTGCCAGAAGCTTTCCTGGGTCAGTTCTCCCTTATCAATCCGCACTGGCTGTCCGGCGGAACGCGTCGGCGGCGGCGCAAAAGCGCATTCAAGGCACAGTTCGCGCAGCGTAGACACTGCCTGCGCCATCGGGAGGTTGAACCAGGTTTCGCCGATGCGCGACGCGTAAGGCTGAATCTCCAGCGTGCGTTCCGCCGGCAATTGTTGGGTAAATCCGGCCGTAAGGGTATCGACAAAACGGGTGCCGACGCAGATAACCCTATCGGCGTCCTCTATGGCCTGACGTACTTCTTTGCTGCTGGCGCCTGCACTATAGGTGCCAACGAAGTTCGGGTGCTGTTCATCAAAAAGCCCCTTCCCCATCAGTAGTGTCGCATGAGCGATGGGCGTTTCCGCCATCCAGCGCTGCAACAGTGGTCGTAAACCAAAACGCCCGGCAAGAAAGTCGGCCAATAGCGCAATGCGCCGACTGTTCATCAGGCACTGACGGGCGTGGTAACGAAAAGCCGTCTCCACGCCGCTTTGCGCTTCATGCACGGGCAACGCCAGCGCCTCCGTAGGCGGGATAGCCGTTTTTTTCGCCACGTCGGCGGGCAGCATGATGTATCCTGGCCTGCGTGCGGCAAGCATTTCACCCAATACGCGGTCAATCTCGAAACAGGCGTTCTGTTCATCCAATATTGCGCTGGCAGCGGATATCGCCTGACTCATGCGATAAAAATGACGAAAATCGCCGTCACCGAGGGTATGGTGCATCAATTCGCCACGCTGCTGCGCAGCGCTACAGGGCGCGCCGACGATATGCAAGACCGGGACATATTCCGCGTAACTGCCCGCGATACCGTTAATAGCGCTAAGTTCTCCCACGCCAAAGGTGGTGAGTAGCGCTCCAGCGCCCGACATGCGCGCATAACCGTCCGCGGTATAAGCGGCGTTCAGCTCATTGGCGCATCCCACCCAACGCAAGGTCGGGTGGTCAATCACATGGTCAAGAAACTGCAAGTTATAATCGCCCGGTACGCCAAAAAGATGGCCAATGCCGCATCCTGCCAGTCTGTCCAGCAAATAGTCGGCCACGGTATAGGGGTTTTGCATGACAGCTTTCCTTCTGACGTTGACATTATGTTGAGTATTAAGGAATGCCGATGGCTGTCCAGCACGGCGGGGATGAAAGCCTGGAAAACAATGTTTACAGCGGCAAACAGTAAAAGCCGGATACCGCCTGGCGAGTGTAACCGTATACACTATTTATTCACGCCACAGGGGGAAAGGTCATGATTTATCAGCCCGATGAGAATCGTTATCACACAATGGAGTATCGTCGCTGCGGGCGCAGCGGCGTCAAACTTCCCGCTATTTCGCTGGGGTTATGGCACAACTTCGGCGATACGACACGGGTAGAAAATAGCCGGGCGCTGCTGCAACGCGCGTTCGATCTGGGCATTACCCACTTTGATCTCGCCAATAATTATGGGCCGCCGCCGGGCTCCGCAGAATGCAATTTTGGCCGCATTCTGCAGGAAGATTTTTTACCGTGGCGCGATGAGTTAGTCATCTCCACCAAAGCGGGCTACACCATGTGGGATGGCCCTTATGGCGACTGGGGTTCACGGAAATACCTTATCGCCAGCCTCGATCAAAGCCTGAAACGTATGGGGCTGGAGTATGTCGATATCTTTTATCACCATCGTCCCGATCCCGAAACGCCGCTTAAAGAGACGATGAAAGCGTTAGATCACCTTGTGCGCCACGGCAAAGCGTTGTACGTGGGGATCTCTAACTATCCTGCCGATCTGGCCAGACAAGCTATCGATATTCTGGAGGATCTCGGCACGCCTTGCCTGATTCATCAGCCTAAATATTCGCTTTTTGAGCGTTGGGTAGAGGACGGGCTGCTGACGCTGTTGCAGGAAAAAGGCGTCGGCAGTATTGCCTTCTCGCCGCTGGCGGGCGGGCAGCTCACTGACCGTTATCTGAATGGCATTCCGGAAGATTCCCGCGCGGCGAGCGGAAGCCGTTTCCTTAAACCAGAACAGATTACCGCCGACAAACTGGAAAAAGTTCGCCGGTTGAATGAACTGGCTGCACGACGGGGCCAAAAATTGTCTCAGATGGCGCTCGCCTGGGTGCTGCGTAACGATAACGTTACCTCGGTACTGATTGGCGCCAGCAAACCGTCGCAAATCGAAGACGCCGTAGGAATGCTGGCCAATCGCCGTTTTTCGGCGGCGGAATGTGCAGAAATTGACGCTATTCTGGAGGGCCGGTTTTAGCAAAAAATGCTCTCCTTCATGATTTAAGAGTTAAGGCGATGAAACAAATCTTTACTGCTTTGTAATATTGCATTAACAGGCCGGCGACGGCTCGATCGTGAAGGAGAGAAAGTATGTTCAGGTCACTGATTCTGGCGGCAGCCTTGCTGGCTTTTACACCGCTTGCCGCGAATGCGGGCGAAATCACCCTGTTGCCCTCAATAAAATTACAGATTGGCGATCGCGATGATTACGGTAACTACTGGGACGGTGGTCGCTGGCGCGACCGGGATTACTGGCACAACCATTATGAATGGCGTAAAAATCGCTGGTGGCGCCATGACAACGGCTATCATCGCGGCTGGGATAAGCGTAAAGCGTATGAACGCGGTTATCGGGAAGGCTGGCGCGATCGCGACGATCATCGCGGGCGAGGCCGGGGTCACAAACATCATCACTAAGCCTCCTGCTGAATAACAGCCCGATGACGCCCACGCATCGGGCCTGCTATCTTTCTGTCTTTATGACAACCCCATCACCGTTCCAACCAGCAACCAGATATTCAGGGCGACGACCAGCACGACAATTATCCAGCCAATCTGTTTTACCCGCCGCGTGTTCACCAGCTCGCCCATTAGCGTAGCGTTACTGGTGAAAATCAGGAGCGGCACCAGCGCCAGCGCAATACCAAAACTCAGCAGCACCTGGCTCATCACCAGAATTCGGGTAGGGTCCAGCCCCATCAAAATCACAATAAATGAGGGCAGCATGGTAATGGTGCGCCGTACCCACAGCGGAATGTGAAAACGGACAAACCCTTGCATCACCACCTGCCCCGCCAGAGTCCCTACCACGGTGGAGGAAAGCCCTGCCGCAACCAGACTAAGACCAAACACTGTTGCCGCCGCATGGCTTAGTAACGGTTCCAGCGTCAGGTATGCCTGATCGAGGTCGGCGATGCCAGTATGGCCGCTAAAATGAAACGCCGCCGCGGCGGTCGCCATCATTGCCAGATTGACAAAACCGGCAATCGTCATGGCAATAGCGACATCCCATTTCGTTGCTGAGTACCGTTGTTGCCGCGTTCCGCCGTGCAGATGCTGCGTTAATGACGAGTGCAGATAAATCACGTGCGGCATAATCGTCGCGCCAAGCACGCCGGCGGCTAAGAATACGGCTTCCGGGTTCGGTAGCGCCGGGATAACCATTCCTTTGCCGAGCTGCGCCATATCAGGCTGAGAGAAAAACAGCTCCACAATGTAAGCGGCGGCGACAAAAAGCAGTAAACCGCCGATGACTTTTTCAAGCGGTTTTTGACCGCGGCGCTGTAACATTAAAATCAGAAACGTCGCGATACCGGTCAATACCGCGCCCTGTAGTAAAGAGACGCCCAGGATCAGCTTAAAACCTATTGCCGCGCCGATAAATTCAGCTAAATCGGTGGCCATCGCGATGATTTCCGCCTGTACCCAGTAAAACCAGACTACCGGACGCGGATAATGGTCGCGAATTTGCTCCGCCAGGTTCTTGCCGGTGGCGATCCCGAGTTTTGCCGAGAGGATTTGAATCAGCATCGCCATCAGGTTCGCCCAGACCACCACCCAGAGTAGCTGGTAGCCAAAGCTGGCGCCGGCCTGAATATTGGTCGCGAAGTTACCGGGATCGATATAACCAATCGCGGCAATGAACGCAGGTCCCATTAATGCGAGCCTTAGCTTGCGCGCCGCCCGTCCGCTGCTATTCTCTACGCGATTGTCAGTCATCTTTTGCCTCAAAAACATAGCCTTTGCTATGTTTCATGCTATGTTCATTGATAATGATTATCAAGTGCATTTCAATGGGTACGGGTGATTACTTTGATAGTGTGAAACGATAGACCGATACGATGGCGACCTGTATCAGAACAGTTTGGCTTAACATTACAAGATTAGCACACTGATATAACTTTTCATTTTCATATTCAGTACAGTAAAAGTGTATTACAGATCACTAATTTTGAATCTCGTCACAGGTCCTTATTATAGTGTGTGTTGGATCTCGTTTTCTTTACAGCTGTTGCATAGAATGTGCACGAAAATTAAACCTGCCTCATATTTGGAGCAAATATGGACCGCGTCCTTCATTTTGTCCTGGCGCTTGCCGTTGTTGCGGTACTCGCACTGCTGGTTAGCAGCGACCGTAAAAAAATTCGCATTCGTTACGTCATTCAGTTACTTGTTATCGAAGTGTTACTGGCCTGGTTCTTCCTGAACTCGGATGTTGGCCTTGGCTTCGTAAAAGGTTTCTCCGAGATGTTTGAAAAACTGCTCGGATTTGCCAACGAAGGGACAAACTTCGTCTTTGGCAGTATGAACGATCAAGGTTTGGCGTTCTTCTTCCTGAAAGTATTGTGCCCGATCGTCTTTATTTCCGCGTTGATCGGTATTCTCCAGCATATCCGTGTTCTGCCAGTGGTCATCCGCGCTATTGGTTTCCTGCTATCCAAAGTAAACGGTATGGGCAAACTGGAATCTTTTAACGCCGTCAGCTCGCTGATCCTCGGCCAGTCTGAGAACTTTATCGCTTATAAAGATATTCTCGGTAAAATGTCCCGTAACCGCATGTACACCATGGCTGCAACGGCGATGTCTACCGTTTCCATGTCTATCGTGGGCGCGTATATGACCATGCTGGACCCTAAATATGTGGTCGCAGCGCTGGTTCTGAACATGTTCAGCACCTTTATCGTTCTGTCGCTGATCAACCCCTATACCGTTGATGCCAGCGAAGAAAATATTCAGATGTCGAACCTGCATGAAGGCCAAAGTTTCTTCGAAATGTTGGGCGAGTACATTCTGGCAGGTTTTAAAGTGGCGATTATCATCGCGGCGATGCTGATCGGCTTCATCGCGCTGATCGCGGCGCTGAACGCGCTGTTCGCAACGGTTACCGGTTGGTTCGGCTACAGCATCTCCTTCCAGGGCATTCTGGGTTACATCTTCTACCCGGTCGCATGGGTAATGGGCGTACCGTCCAGTGAAGCGCTGCAGGTAGGAAGTATCATGGCGACCAAACTGGTTTCCAACGAATTCGTGGCGATGATGGATCTGCAGAAAATCGCCTCTACCCTCTCTCCACGCGCTGAAGGCATTATCTCCGTCTTCCTGGTGTCCTTCGCGAACTTCTCTTCCATCGGTATTATTGCGGGCGCGATTAAAGGCCTGAACGAAGAGCAAGGCAACGTGGTTTCCCGTTTTGGTCTGAAACTGGTTTACGGTTCTACGCTGGTGAGCGTACTGTCCGCCTCTATCGCGGCGCTGGTACTGTAAGTCTGCGTTTAATGTAGAAACCGGGGAGCTATCCCCGGTTTTTTTATGCCGCTTATTTGCCTAACGGGCGCGGGCGGCCAATCAGATATCCCTGCAAACTATGTACGCCAAGCTGCAATAGCAGATCGCGCTGCGCAGGCGTTTCAACAAACTCAGCCACGACGCTCAACGATTTCGCTTTCGCTAAATCAGTGATGGATTTCACGATCATCGCATCCAGGGAGTCCGTCAGAATATCTTTTACGAAACAACCGTCGATTTTAATGATGTCCGCCTTGAGGCGTTTTAGCCGTTCATAGTTTGCATAACCGGTGCCGAAATCATCAATGGCGATTTTTAGGCCAAACTTACGCAGCTGGTTGATATTGTGCATACTGATTTCGGAATGAGAGAAGGCCTGTTCTTCAGTAATTTCGATGATGACCGAAGCAGGCGGGACGCCATAGCGTTTAAAAAGCTGCATAATGCGCGACGCCGTCTCTTTTTGCAGCAGCGTCAGCGGCATCAAATTAACCGAAAAACGCGCCCCCTGCTCCGCCGAAGGATGCGCGGACAACCATTGCAGGAGCGCTTCCATCACCTGCATATCAAACCGTACGCTCAGGTTAAACTGGGCGATAAGCGGAATGAACTGATTCGGCATCATGATACCGTCGTCGCACCGAAGCCGCGTCAGAATCTCGTCATACCCTTTTCCCTGCGCGTCGCGAATGGGTTGCGCATACAAAACCAGCGCGCCGCGCTCCAGCGCCTGACGGATTTTCTGCAACCGCAGCACCCGTTCCGTCGTCTGCCCGGAAGCGGCTTCAATACTCTGGGTCAGTGCAAGCACCCGACGGTGCGAGCAGGATTGCTCCGCCAGCCAGCTTAATTGCCCCAACAGCGGTTGCAAGGTTTCCTGGCGACCATCGAATGTTCCCCACGATGCGCCGTATTCCATGTCCAGACCGGTATTGTTCCAGTAAATTTTGCGGTTATTAAGCACATTGAGCATATATTGCAGGCGGGCTTCCGTCTCCGGTCCCGTCAATACCAGCAATAATTCACTGCCCGGCAGATGGAAAATTTTCTCCTTTTCCAGCAGCAGCGGCTGCAACACGCGAAACACCTCGCGTTCGCAATGCACGCGCATCTGCATACCGTAATGACGGCTCAGAAATTCCAGGTTTTCCATGCGTAGATAACACACGCTTTGCCCGGCATCCTGTAAAAGAAACTGCCCCAGCGCGCGCAAGTTAGGCAGTTGCGTCAACGGATCGGTCAATGCCTGCGAGTGCCACTGTCGATTCAACCATTCGCTACGCTGATTAATCCGCGCCATGTACAACAAACAAATACTAAAAGAAATGAGAACTGAAAGGATAAATGCCAGCGAATATTCTGAACCCACGCCCTGCAGAAAATTGCGGTTATAGCTAAGCAGGAATAGCGCAGTGAGAGCCCAACTAAAATTCAACAGCGGATAGCTGATTTTCCCCACGCCGATGGTAAATCCAATGAACAGAACTGGCACCAGATAGCCAGCAATATACTTTGTCTCGAAAGGCGTACACAGCACCGCTAATAGCGTCGCCAGAGTGGCAAACCAGAGAAGCGTAAACAGGCGTTTTTCTTTGGCGAGATAAGGAGCGACATCCCTCCGCCAGAAAATACGCATATAGTGCGGGCTGACTATCATTCGCAGCGGATAATAGAAAAAGAGGGTAAAAATAAGCGCGGCAGAAATCAGACTCAATAAATCGACAATCGAGAAAATAGCGGTGCCGGTGCCAAAGAAGGTAGAGATGGTCACCGGGAAAGCCAGGTAGTGCCCCGCCAGATGCATACTGATTTTTATACCAAACGGCGTCATTAACCCTAACCAGAAAACGCGTAGCCAGATGCCTTGGTTGGGTATTCCGTAGCGCCAGCGCGCGCCCAGCTGCCAGCGTACGATAGCGCAAACCAGCAACACGGGAAACGTCTGGCAAAATAGCAGCACCATCGCCTGTGGCAGAGGTAAATGAAAATTCCATTCATTAGTCAACATCATTCCGCCTACCATCGGCGCGACGCCACGGCGGCCAAATAAAAACAGCACGGAAAACATGACGCAGAGCGGTAGCCAGGCCAGAAAGATATAGCTGGAATCAATTGTGGCGCGGGGAGAAATGAGACGAGATAGCAGAATAGCCGGAACGGTCAGGCAGAAGGCCAGTAAGAATATTTTTATATTTTTTAATACGTTACACTTATCCGGCATTGCTTTAATGCTCACATCATTATATAAGGCGCATGAATAATAAGTATATTCGCATTATGAAGCAATCTAACAAAAGCTCATATTGACCGCAAAAGCAGCGGCAAACGAACGCACCTGAAGAGCAGATCAGACGCCATGAATTTTGTGACAAAAAGCAAAAACCCCCGCTTTTCAGCGAGGGTTTGAACGTTGGTGGAGCTAAGCGGGATCGAACCGCTGACCTCTTGCATGCCATGCAAGCGCTCTCCCAGCTGAGCTATAGCCCCATAGTGCTTTTACGTATACGCCAAATTTATCGGGAGTAAATTTGGTGGAGCTAAGCGGGATCGAACCGCTGACCTCTTGCATGCCATGCAAGCGCTCTCCCAGCTGAGCTATAGCCCCACTACGTAAAGCTTGTCGAGTTGACGGGCGGCATCATATGAATTCCCTCGGCATGTGTCAACGGCAAAATGAACTTGCCGAATTCAATCGCTGAAAAAGCATTCAAATAAAGGACATTGCGGCACAACTCGCATTCAGTAGTTAAACACGTCACGGTTTCGACTAAAATGGTGCTATAAAATGAACCACTAATTAACCCCACGACTATTCAGGGAATCGTTATGTTCAAGGAACGGATGACGCCAGAAGAACTCGCTAATCTCACCGGTTACAGCCGACAAACCATCAATAAATGGGTACGGAAAGAAGGCTGGGCAACATCGCCCAAACCTGGCGTCCAGGGCGGTAAAGCCCGTCTGGTTCATGTAAACGAACAGGTTCGTGAATATATCCGCAGCGCTGAACGTTCAGTTGACCATCACGCAGACACATTCACGCCTGCCAGCAACGCATCGCTTGAAGCGCTGCTCATGACGCTCGCCAAAGAGATGACCTCATCCGAGCAGAAACAGTTTACCTCTCTCCTCGTGCGTGAAGGGATTACCGGTTTGTTACAACGCTTAGGGATACGCGATAGCAAATAATATGAAAAGATTACGCAGTAAAATGACCACTGAAGAGCTGGCTGAATGCCTCGGCGTGGCCAGACAAACCGTCAATCGCTGGATCAGAGAACAACACTGGAAAACCGAAAAATTTCCCGGCGTCAAAGGCGGACGCGCAAGACTCATCCATATTGATGCCAGCGTGCGGGAGTTTATTCTCAATATTCCGGCTTTTCGCAAACTGCCTGCGTTTTATCAGGCGGAAGAGGCTTTCGCAGAATATGCGAACGCGACGCACAGTCACGCTTATCGACAAATTATTGATGCCGTTGAAAATATGTCTGCTCAGGAACAGGAAAAACTGGCGCTGTTTTTATCGCGGGAAGGTATTCGCGGATTTCTGACGCGTTTAGGTATCAATGAGGCGGACTAACAAATAATAAACGGCAGGCGTCTGCCCTGCCGTTTATTCTGTTTCAGCTGGCGTTACTGCTGACTTTCACGCTCGGCGATAAAGCCCAGCGCTTTGTTGATACGCTCAATGCTGCGGGTTTTACCAATCGCATGTACGGTGACATCCAGCGCAGGCGACTGCCCGGCACCGGTCACAGCCACACGCAGCGGCATCCCTACTTTACCCATCCCCACTTCCAGCTCATCCGCCGTGGCCTGAATCGCGTGGTGGACGTTTTCTGCTGACCAGTCCGTAATCGCCGACAGCTTGTCGCGCACCACTTCCAGCGGCTGACGCGCCACCGGGCGGAGGTGTTTTTTCGCCGCATCGGCGTCAAACTCGCTGAAGTCTTCATAGAAGTAGCGGCAGCTCTGCGCCATCTCTTTCAGAGTCTTGCAGCGTTCGCCCAGCAACTTCACCAGCTCAGCAAGCTGCGGGCCGTTACGGGTGTCGATATTTTCCTGCTCGATATGCCACTGCAAATGCGTCGCCACATATTCCGGCGCCAGCGTATTGATATAGTGGTGGTTCAGCCACAGCAGTTTATCGGTGTTGAACGCGCTCGCAGACTTGCTCACCGCACCGAGGGAGAACAGCTTGATCATCTCTTCGCGGGTGAAGATTTCCTGATCGCCGCTGGACCAGCCCAGACGCACCAGATAGTTCAGCAACGCTTCCGGCAGATAACCGTCATCGCGATACTGCATCACGCTCACCGCACCGTGACGTTTAGACAGCTTTTTACCGTCGTCGCCGTTAATCATCGACACATGCGCGTACATCGGCACCGGCGCGTTTAACGCTTTCAGAATGTTAATCTGGCGCGGAGTATTGTTGATATGGTCTTCGCCACGAATCACATGGGTAATTTCCATATCCCAGTCGTCCACCACCACACAGAAGTTGTAGGTTGGGGAACCGTCGGTACGACGAATGATCAGATCGTCCAGTTCCTGATTGCTGAATTCGATCGGGCCACGGATCTGATCATCAAAAATAACGGAACCGTCCTGCGGGTTGGCAAAGCGCACCACGCATGGCTCATCGTCGGCATGATGTTCGTGGCTGTGACGGCAACGCCCGTCATAACGCGGCTTCTCGCCTTTCGCCATCTGATCTTCACGCAGTTGCTCCAGACGCTCTTTAGAGCAGTAGCATTTATAGGCTGTTCCCGCCTCCAGCATCTCGTCAATCACCGCGTTATAGCGATCAAAACGTTTGGTCTGGAAATATGGGCCTTCGTCCCATTCCAGGTTCAGCCAGTTCATACCATCCATGATGGCTTCAATGGCTTCCGGCGTGGAACGCTCAAGATCGGTGTCTTCAATACGCAGCACGAATTCACCGCCGTGGTGACGTGCGAAAAGCCAGGAATAAAGAGCAGTACGCGCGCCGCCGACGTGCAGATAACCTGTCGGGCTAGGCGCGAAGCGAGTTTTGATTTTCATGAAATGGCCTTACGTTTATAAAGATGCCGACAACCGGCAAATCCTGGAAAGATGAATAGCCTTGTATTCTATCACTGTGGCTTGATTCCTCAATGTTGATCCGGTCAGAACGCTGCGCTTTGCTATTTCCGTATAGAAATCATGCAGTGCGGGGTAATTCACGATCGTTTTGTTTAATTTTACGACGAACAAACAAAAACTTTAGAAAATGCGTTGACTCATTTTCAACTCTCCCTATAATGCGACTCCACACAGCGTGGGTGATTAGCTCAGCTGGGAGAGCACCTCCCTTACAAGGAGGGGGTCGGCGGTTCGATCCCGTCATCACCCACCACTTTCTCGCCAGCTAAATTTCTTATTGTGAAGTACCGAAGTGGGTGATTAGCTCAGCTGGGAGAGCACCTCCCTTACAAGGAGGGGGTCGGCGGTTCGATCCCGTCATCACCCACCACTTCGGGTCGTTAGCTCAGTTGGTAGAGCAGTTGACTTTTAATCAATTGGTCGCAGGTTCGAATCCTGCACGACCCACCAATGTAAAAAAGCGCCCTAAAGGCGCTTTTTTGCTATCTGCGATTTATAAGATTCGAACCTGCCGCAGGTTCGGGTCTTGCCTGATGCGCTGCGCTTATCAGGCCTACAGACGACACCGCCGCGTAGGCCGGATAAGACGTTAGTCGCCATCCGGCACAGACATCATACCGTCAACGCCGCCACCAGTTTCTCCAGTGCTGGCGTTGCCTGCTGCTGGTCATACACAATATACAAATCCGCCGGAATACGTTCCTCTAACGGACGGAACACCACACCCGGCCAGCTCATTTGCGCATAGCCATCAGCCATCAACGTAATCCCGATCCCCATACTGATCATCGCCAACACCGTTTGCGGCTCAACCACTTCCCGAATAATCATTGGCGAGAAACCCGCCTGTTGGCATACACGTTGTAAAAATCCCCAATCAGAATGTACGGAAGGCAACGTAACAAAATATTCATTGCGCAACGCCGACAGCGGCACAGAATCTCTGGATGCCAGATCGTGATCTTCCGGAACTGCAACCATGAATGCAGATTCATGCAAACGTATGCTGGTAAAACCGACTGCTGGTTCGATAGCCATACGCCAGATCCCTGCATCAAGTTCCCGACGCTCTAACAACGCCATTTGCATACCTGGAGACTTTTCGCGAAAAAGTACTTCAACATTGGGATTTGCTTTCAAAAAGTGACGCATCGCAGGACGCATTCTTCCCCACAGCGCCGTACCAACCACACCCAGTTCAATGCGCCCCGCTTCACCGCGACCAATCTGCTCCACTCGCGCCAGCGCCTGATTTGCATTGGCTAACAAGCGACGTGACTCCTCCATTAAAACTTTCCCGGCATGGGTTAATGCAACGCTGCGGGAATGACGAATAAACAGCAATGTACCCAGTTGCTGTTCAAGTTCTTTGATATGGATACTCAAGGGAGGTTGTGACATATTTAACCGGGCAGCAGCCCGGCCAAAATGCAATTCTTCTGCAACAGCGAGGAAATAACGTAATAGCTTTAGATCAATACGATGGGCTCGTTCCATCACTATCGCACTCCAGGAATAAGGGATAACGTCTGGAATTTACCATATTACCTAGTAAAAAATAGATTTAACGACAAGATACCCAATATACATAAATACAATAGATAAAACCCCGGGTAAAACATTTGGTGCAGGAATAGGTATACGGCATAAAGTAAAAAATGCGCCAATACCAAATCCAATACCGGAGGAGAGAATAATTTCTTTCATACTGTGTCCTTGTTCATAAAAATGGACTGGCGAACATCCTCTCGCCAGTCAAATAAAATTAATGTGCTAATGATTTGGTCGACAGTTTTTCTGGATGGTGCTGATATTTAAAGAACAATGCAAAAATAACGGCCAATGCCAGAGCGTAGGCGGCAAAAACCAGCCAGATGGTTTGCCAATCTTTTACGCCATCAATAGAAAAATAATCCACGGCCATACCGCTTAAAAGAGACCCAATCCACGCCCCCACGCCGTTAACCATGGTCATAAACAGCCCCTGCGCGCTGGCGCGAATACTTGAGTCCACCTCCTGCTCTACAAATACTGACCCTGAGATGTTGAAGAAATCAAATGCGCAGCCATAAACAATCATCGACAGCAGCAATAGCACAAAGCCAAACGGGGATGGATCGCCAAAGGCAAAGAAGCCGAAACGCAGCGTCCACGCCAGCATGCTCATCAGCATTACCGTTTTAATACCAAAGCGTTTAAGGAAGAACGGAATGGTGAGGATAAAGCCCACTTCCGCCATCTGCGAAACTGAAAGCAAGATAGAGGGATACTTCACCACAAAACTATCGGCAAACTCAGGATTACGGGCAAAATCATGCAGGAACGGATTACCGAAGACATTGGTAATTTGCAGCACCGCCCCCAACATCATCGCAAACAAAAAGAAGATTGCCATGCGTGGATTTTTAAACAGAACAAAAGCATCCAGTCCGAGCTTACTGACAAGCGTGGTGTTCGCCTTCTTCTCGGCTACCGGAATTTTCGGTAACGTCAGCGCATACAGGGCCAGCAATAACGATGCGCCAGAAGCGATGTATAATTGCGCACTGCTCAGTTCCAGCCCCATCAGGCTCACCGTCCACATCGCAACAATAAAACCTATTGTGCCGAAAACGCGCACGGGCGGAAATGACGTTACCGGATCCTGACCTGCTTTCGCCAGACAGGAGTACGAAACGCTATTGGATAATGCAATCGTTGGCATATACGCCATCGCATTAACCAACATCACCCAGAACATCGTCTGGGGATCGGTAACGGTGGTGGCGTACAATAACGCCCCCGCGCAAACCAGATGGCAAAGCATATAGGCTCGCTCAGCGCGCAGCCATTTATCAGCAATGATCCCCATAATGCCCGGCATGATAATCGCTGCCAGTCCTTTTGAGCTGTAGACCATACCGACATTCGCGCCGGTAAAATCCAGAGTGTTGATCATGTAAGAGCCCAGGGTAACCAGCCAGCTCCCCCAGATAAAATATTGCAAGAACGACATGACTTTTAAGCGGGACGTAATACCCATTTTTTATTCCTTGCCGTGAGATAAAGCCCCAATACGGGGCCGTAGTCATTGTGTTTAGGCCAGCTTACGTAAAAAGCCGCAAATCAGATTGATAAAGTTCTGCCGGGAAAGTTCAGCCGCCGCCAGCGTTTGCGCATGGGAGAGTTTTACATCGCCCAGCCCTTCCGCCAGATTGGTGATCGCTGAGACGGCAACAACTTTGAGGCCACAATGACGTGCGCTAATCACCTCAGGGACAACGGACATTCCGACCACATCGCCGCCAATAATCTGCATCATGCGGATTTCTGCCGCCGTTTCGAAGTTCGGACCCGGATAAGAAACAAATACGCCTTCAGTGAGGGGGAATCCCTTCTCTGCCGCAACGGACTGAAGCATGGCGCGATAATCTGCGTCATAAGCATTAGCCAGCGAGAAGAAGCGATCGCCATAACGATCATCGTTTGGCCCCACCATCGGCGTACCGGGCATCGTATTAATGTGATCGCTAAGCGCAACCAGGCTACCCGGCCCCACTTCCGGACGCAGAGATCCTGCCGCATTGGTGCAGAACAACACTTCACAGCCCAGTAATTTCAACGTGCGAATGGCATCGGTCATCACCGCCATTCCACGCCCTTCATAAAAATGTCCGCGGCCTTTCATACAGGCCACCGGAACACCCGCCAGATGGCCGAGCACCAGTTCACCAGCATGGCCGTGTACGGTGCTGACGGGAAATCCCGGCAATTTCTCGTAAGAAATGGCTACCGCATCTTCGATTTGATCCGCCAGAGCACCCAACCCGGAGCCTAAAATAAACGCGACTCGCGGGGTAAATGCCGGTTTATGTGCATGAATAATATCAATACAATACTCAGGATTATGAGAAAAAAGAGCGTGAGGCATAAGTTTCCTTGTTCTATCGGATTTAATTTGACTCCTTTTTATAACGACCATCGCCCCTTGCTGACCAATACACTTTTCACGTGTCATCAATAGCCATTTAATATCGATAGATTTAGATCGCTTCTGTATTAATACAGAGGGAAAACAGTATTGGTTTTTGCTTGCACTTCATATTAACAATATGCCGCTTTCATATTTATAAATTGCCTCTTTTTAATTAACCCATTAATAATTATCGGCATAGGGAAATATGCTATGAAAAAAATTCTTACTCTGACGCTTTCTTCTTTACTCATTATTCCCGCACTCACCCATGCGGAATTTAAAGGCGGGTTCGCCGATATCGGCCTCCATTACCTCGACTGGACATCAGACACCACGGAAAAAACCAGTAAAAAATCCCATAAAGATGATTTTGGGTACCTGGAACTGGAAGGCGGAGCGAATTTTAGCTGGGGAGAAATGTACGGGTTCTTCGACTGGGAAAATTTTTACAATGGCCGCCACGCTAAACCAAGCAGCGAACAGCGTTACACCTTTAAAAATACCAACCGTATTTATCTGGGCGATACAGGATTAAACCTCTATCTCCATGCCTACGGGACGTACGGTTCACCTCATCGCGCTAATTTCCATGATGACATGTTTCTCTATGGTTTAGGCTATAACTTCACAGGTAACGGTTACTGGTTTAAACCCTTCTTTGCCAAACGTTATACCGATCAGACCTACTACACAGGCGATAATGGTTATGTATTAGGTTGGGTGGCCGGCTATAGCTTCTCGTTGGGTAGTGAGAAATTCAGCGTAACGAACTGGAATGAGTATGAGTTTGACCGCGATGCGTCCTACGCTGCGGGCAATGGCGGGAAAGATGGCATTAATGGCGCAGTAGCGCTGTGGTGGAATGCGACTCCTCACCTGACCGCAGGAGTACAATATCGTTACGCTGATAATAAGTTAGGAGAATCCTTCCTGCAGGATGGCATTATTTATTCCATCAAATACCTGTTTTAACACACTGCCCTGTCAAAAATGGCAGGGCAAGACCGCACCTCACACACGGACAGATAGATATTTATAGCTGATACAGCGGATCTTTCGCCCTCGCGGCGGTTAATTCGCTGGCCTGAGTACGCACCACGTCCCACAACGCCTGCGCCGCCGTGGAGAGCGATCGGTTTTTTCGCCGCGCCAGCATGAGCTGCCTTTCAACTACGGGCGTCAGCCGTTTAACCTGTAAGTGGCTGCCCTGCGGGAGCGGTAACGCCAGCGCGGGCAGCACGCTGATGCCGATTCCCGCTTCCACCATTGGAAACAGCGTGGCCGGGTGACCAATCTCCTGCACGATATCCGCCTCAATAGCAAAATGGGCCAGCGCCGCATCAATCAGCGGTCGACTGCCGGAAGCATAATCCTGTAAGACCAGCGAGGCCTGTTTAAGATCCTGCCAGCTCACCCATTCCTGATGCGCCAGCGGATGATCCTGGCGACACAACAGTAAAAAAGGCTCTGATAAGATGGCTTCACACTGTAAATCCACCGCTGCGCCGGGATCGATAACGATGCCAAAATCCACTTCACCCTGGCGGATGCTCTCCAGCACCCACTGCTGCGGACGATCGTGCAATACAAAATCAATAGCGGGATAAAGTGAATTACTTTGGGCAATGCATTGCGGAATAAGATGCGCAGAAATGGTTTGGCTCGCGGCAACGCGCACGGTGCCGGTTAATTGTGTCCCTACTCTGCCTGCATCGCGCAGTATGCTGTTCAGTTCATCAAGCACCCGCTCCAGACGCGTCGCCAGCTGTTGCCCCGCCTCGGTCAGCACCACCTCACGCGTGGTGCGATCCAACAGTCTGACGCCGGTTTGCCGCTCCAGCTCTTTTACGCTATGACTGACCGCAGACTGGCTCAGTCCAATCCTGTCCCCTGCCCGACTAAAACTTTTGGCCTGGGCGACGGTAATAAAAATCCGCAGTTGACGCAGTGAATAGTTCATCGACTAGATTCATATATAGATGCAATAAATCAATTTTATTTCTCAAAGCGAAAAACGCAAAATAGCTGCACCGACTTTCAGGAGTTTTTATGAAACTTTTTCGTATCCTTGACCCTTTCACGCTGACACTTATCACCGTGGTACTACTGGCCTCTTTTTTCCCGGCGGAAGGTGGCTTTGTGCCTGTCGTTGAAGGCATTACGACAGCGGCTATCGCTCTGCTGTTTTTTATGCATGGCGCGAAGCTTTCGCGTGAAGCGATCATCGCTGGCGGCAGCCACTGGCGGTTGCATCTGTGGGTCATGTGCAGCACTTTTGTGCTCTTTCCTGTCCTCGGCGTGCTGTTTGCCTGGTGGGCGCCTGTCAATGTCGACCCTATGCTCTACAGCGGCTTTCTGTATCTGTGTATTTTGCCCGCCACCGTGCAGTCGGCGATTGCATTTACTTCACTCGCGGGCGGCAACGTCGCGGCCGCGGTGTGCTCAGCGTCTGCGTCCAGCCTGCTGGGCATTTTCCTGTCGCCGCTGCTGGTCGGTCTGGTAATGAATATTCATGGCGCGCAGGGCAGTCTGGAAGAGGTGGGCAAAATTATGCTGCAACTGCTGCTGCCTTTTGTGCTGGGACACCTGTCTCGCCCGTGGATCGGCAATTGGGTCGCGCGCAACAAAAAGTGGATCGCGAAAACGGATCAGACCTCTATTCTGTTGGTGGTCTACTCGGCGTTCAGCGAAGCGGTGGTCAACGGCATCTGGCACAAAGTCGGCTGGGGATCGCTGCTGTTTATCGTCGTGGTCAGCCTCATACTGCTGGCGATCGTCATAGCCATTAACGTCTTTGTCGCCCGTAAATGCGGCTTCAATAAAGCCGACGAAATCACTATTGTCTTCTGCGGTTCGAAAAAAAGCCTGGCCAACGGGATCCCGATGGCCAATATTCTGTTTCCGACGTCAGTGCTGGGTATGATGGTATTACCGCTGATGATCTTCCACCAGATCCAACTGATGGTCTGCGCAGGGCTGGCGCGGCGCTACAAACGCCAGACCGAGAAGTTACAGGCGCAGCAGGAAAGCCGCGCCGCGAAAGCTTAAAGCGGGCGTTTCAGGGGCTGCACCAGTTGCGTCAGCCCCTCGGTTTTAATCAGCAGCGTGATTTGCATCAACTCCCCTAGTTTACCCGCCGGAAATTGATCTTTACGGGCAAACCACAGCAAATACTCTTCCGGAAGGTCGATCAATCGACGTCCCTGATATTTGCCAAAGGGCATCACGGTGTTGGCGATTTCAAGCAGCTGCTCTTTTTCCATCTCAGGCACCCAGTAAGCGGATCATTTCCGCTTCATCAATCACGGTAATACCCAGTTCCTGCGCTTTGGCCAGTTTGGAGCCCGCCGCTTCACCGGCAATCACCAGATCGGTTTTCTTCGATACGCTGCCTGCCACTTTCGCGCCCAGAGCCACTAAACGCGCTTTAGCGTCATCGCGGGACATCTGGCTCAGGCTACCGGTTAGTACCACGGTTTTACCGGCAAACGGGCTATCGATCTCTTGCGCATTAATGACTACCGGCGCGGGCCAGTGAACCCCTTCCGCCAGTAGCTGCCCAATCACGTCACGATTGCTCTCTTCGGCAAAAAAGTTAAAGACGTGCGTAGCGACCACAATCCCCACGTCGGGTACTTTCTGCAACTCGTCAATGGTGGCAGCCTGCAGCGCCTCCAGCGTGCCGAAGTACGCCGCCAGCCCCGCCGCCGTCGCTTCACCCACTTCACGGATGCCCAGCGCATAGAGAAAACGCGCAAAAGTCGTCGCTTTGGCTTTTTCCAGCGCGTTAACAACATTTTGCGCGGACTTTGGCCCCATTCGGTCCAGGCCGGTCAGTTTACCCGCCGTCAGACGGAACAGATCCGCTGGCGTATGGACATACTCCCTTTCCACCAGTTGGTCGATGATCTTATCGCCCATCCCGTCTACATCCATCGCCCGGCGCGACACAAAATGTTTCAGCGACTCTTTACGCTGCGCGCCGCAAATCAGCCCGCCGGTACAACGGGTAACGGCTTCGCCTTCGACGCGCTCTACGTCCGATCCGCACACCGGACAGTGCGTTGGAAACACAATCGGACGCGTCTCTTCAGGGCGTTCGGACAGAACCACGTTGACCACCTGAGGGATCACATCGCCTGCCCGACGGATAACCACCTTATCGCCAATGCGCAAGCCAAGCCGCTCAATTTCATCGGCATTATGCAACGTGGCATTGCTGACCAGCACACCAGCCACCTGAACCGGTTCTAGACGCGCCACCGGCGTAATCGCCCCGGTGCGCCCGACCTGAAACTCAACGTCGCGCACAAAAGTCATCTGCTCCTGAGCAGGAAATTTAAACGCCACCGCCCAGCGCGGCGCGCGGGCCACAAAGCCCAGCTGTTCCTGCAAAGCCAGCGAGTTGACCTTAATCACCACGCCGTCGATATCAAAACCGAGCGTGGGGCGATCTTTTTCGACGTTGTGATAAAAATCCAGTACTGCCTGGGGAGAATCGCACAGCGTCACGCGATCGCTGACCGGTAACCCCCACGCTTTAAATTGCAGCAACCGTCCCAGATGCGTATCCGGCAACTCTCCGCCTTCCAGAATACCGACGCCGTAGCAGAAAAATGTTAGCGGTCGCTTCGCCGTAATACGCGGATCGAGCTGACGCAACGAGCCCGCCGCCGCGTTACGCGGATTAGCAAACACTTTGCCGCCAGTACGGCGCGCGTCTTCATTGATCTTTTCGAACCCGGCCTGCGGTAAAAATACCTCTCCGCGAACTTCAAGACGCGCCGGAATGTTATCGCCGTGCAGCTTTAACGGAATGGCGCGAATCGTGCGCACGTTTGAAGTGATATCTTCACCGGTGGTGCCGTCGCCACGCGTCGCAGCGCTCACCAGCACGCCGTTTTCATACAGAATGCTGACCGCCAGGCCATCCAGTTTTAGCTCGCAGCACCAGATGACATTTTCCGTGCTTTTTAGACGATCCTGCACTCGCTTGTTAAACGCCAGGAAGCTTTCTTCATCAAATACGTTATCGAGCGACAGCATCGGTACTTCATGGCGAATCTGGTTGAATGCCGTCAGCGGCGCCGCGCCAACGCGCTGCGTGGGCGAATCCGGCGTGATAAGGTCCGGACGTTGCGCCTCCAGCTCTCGCAGTTCCCGCATCAGGCGGTCATATTCGGCGTCGAGAATCTCGGGCGCATCCATCACATGATACAGATATTCATGATGGCGAAGCGTGGTTCGCAGTTCTGTCAGTTGTTGTTCGATTGGTTCCATATCACACCATCAATGATAAAAAACCCCCGACAGGCGGGGGTTACGTTAAAAATGTCACACCTGCGTTAACCTCAGGCGTTAGCGTCCATCACCTCGCGGATGCGGTCCTGATATTCGCGCAGTTTCTGCGGCGTCATCATCCGACGCTGGTCATCCAGCACGACGCCACCGACCTCATCAGCGATATGCTGCGCGGATTGCAGCATCAGCTTGAAATTCTGCAGCGCATCGCCGTAAGACGGTACCTGCATAAAGATAGTGACGCCAGGCGTAGTGAAGTCCGTCATTTCAGGATCGAACGTTCCCGGATTGACCATATTCGCGAGACTGAACAAGGCCGGGCCGCTGCCGTCCGGGCTCAAATGACGATGGAAAATATTCATATCGCCAAATTTAAAGCCTGACTGCTGAATACTGTTCAGTAACACTTCACCATTAAGCTCGCTGCCATGATGGGCCGCGACGTTCATAATGATGACCGCCTCTTTACGCTGCGGTTTTTCCACAACCGGCGCTTCTTCCACTACCGGTTCCGCCTCAACCACAGGTTCCGCAGGCTGGAAGGTTTGCGCTGATGGCGGCGGCGCGGGCTGCGCAACAGGCTGCGGCGCTTGCGACGGCGGTGCAGGCTGCTGTTGCGGCGGCTGTACCGGCGGCGCAGATGGCTGAACCTGCTGAGGCTGCGGCGCAGGTTGGACCGGTTGCTGAACCGGCTGTTGCATCGGCGCTTGTGGCTGCGGCGGCGCCGCTGGACGCGGTTGCGCAGACGCATAAGGCGGCTGGTACTGGTGTTGCGGCGACTGACGAGGGGCATCATGCTCCTGCGACTGGCCGGGGGCATGATTTACGCGGTGAACACGAACTTCACCCACGCCTTCGTCTTCTTCGACATCGTCGTCATACGAGTCGTCGTCGCGTTTCGATTTCATGCGTTTTAGTGGACGATCGCGGAACATAGAAGATCGTTCTTTACGGCTGGTCCAGAAACCATGTACCAGTAAAGCGATTATGGCGATCGCGCCAACAATGATTAATATCAGACGCAAATCCTGCATCATTATATTCTCTGTTGTTCTAACACCTTGCCACCACGGCAAACATTTACTCACTAAGAGTATTTGCCGATTACGTCAAGTGCAAGTGTACTGTTGGCTTTCGCAGCATAAAGATGAAGGAAAATGTGCTTTTTGCTGTTTTTTCGAACATTTCCGAACTATCCACCGTCTGATAACCGGGTAAGATATCCCACGTTTACCCAGGGCTTTAAGAAAAAGGAGTATGTCCTGAATATGGTTTCATCATCCACAACCGTACCACGTAGCGGCGTCTATTATTTCTCGCAAGGATGGAAGTTAGTCACCCTACCGGGAATCCGCCGCTTTGTTATTTTACCTTTGCTGGTCAATATTGTGCTGATGGGCGGCGCATTTTGGTGGCTGTTTACCCAGCTTGACGCCTGGATACCTTCGTTGATGAGTCATGTGCCGGACTGGCTGCAATGGCTGAGCTATCTGCTGTGGCCGATTGCGGTTATCTCTGTTCTGTTGGTCTTTGGCTATTTTTTCTCTACCCTCGCCAACTGGATCGCCGCGCCGTTTAACGGCCTTTTAGCCGAACAGCTTGAGGCGCGGTTAACCGGCGCTACGCCGCCAGATACCGGCATACTCGGCATCATGAAAGATGTACCGCGCATTATGAAACGTGAATGGCAAAAGCTGGCGTGGTATCTGCCGCGCGCTATTGTGCTGCTGGTTCTCTATTTTATTCCTGGCATTGGCCAAACCATCGCGCCGGTGCTGTGGTTTTTGTTCAGCGCCTGGATGCTGGCGATCCAGTATTGCGACTACCCGTTTGATAACCACAAAGTGCCGTTTAAAACGATGCGCGCCGCGTTGCGCACGCAGAAGGTGGCGAATATGCAATTTGGCGCGCTCACCAGCCTCTTTACGATGATTCCGGTGCTTAACCTTTTCATTATGCCTGTCGCCGTCTGTGGCGCGACGGCAATGTGGGTTGATTGCTGGCGTGCTAAACACGCGTTATGGAAATAACGTAAAAATGTATAAATAAGAGATGGCTTAGAGCCTATCCCACCAAGCGTTATTGGCGCAGCCAGTTTGGACACGGACAGCGCGCAAAAACCGGAGCGTACACGTAGTACGTGAGGTTTGACTCGCTACGCTCGCCCTTCGGGCCGCCGCAAGCGGCGTTCAAAACGCTAATGCGTTTTGGCGAGCACTGCCCAAGACCAAAATGGCAAGTAAAATAGCCCTAATGGGATAGGCTCTTATGCTGTCTCTTATTCCATACTGATAACCATTATTCCCCATCAGCATATAGATATGCGAAATCCTTACTTCCCCATATCTGGCTGGAAGGTATGCTGGGAAGGTATCCCAATTTCATACAGTTAAGGACAGGCCATGAGTAAGATTTATGAAGATAACTCGCTGACTATCGGTCATACGCCGCTGGTTCGACTGAATCGTATCGGTAATGGACGCATTCTGGCGAAGGTGGAGTCGCGCAACCCGAGCTTCAGCGTCAAGTGCCGTATCGGCGCCAATATGATTTGGGATGCCGAAAAGCGTGGCGTACTGAAACCTGGCGTGGAACTGGTGGAGCCGACCAGCGGCAATACCGGTATTGCGCTGGCGTATGTCGCCGCCGCGCGCGGTTACAAACTCACCCTGACCATGCCGGAAACCATGAGCATTGAACGCCGCAAGCTACTCAAAGCATTAGGCGCGAATCTGGTGCTGACCGAAGGGGCGAAAGGGATGAAAGGCGCTATTCAGAAAGCCGAAGAAATTGTCGCCAGCGATCCGCAAAAATATCTCCTGCTCCAGCAGTTCAGCAACCCTGCCAACCCGGAAATCCATGAAAAAACCACCGGCCCGGAAATCTGGGAAGACACCGATGGTCAGGTGGATGTGTTTATCTCCGGCGTCGGCACTGGCGGTACGTTAACCGGCGTCACGCGTTATATCAAAGGGACGAAGGGTAAAACCGATCTTATCACCGTTGCGGTAGAACCCACTGACTCCCCGGTTATCGCCCAGGCGCTGGCTGGTGAAGAGATCAAACCGGGCCCACATAAAATTCAGGGCATCGGCGCAGGCTTCATCCCGGGCAACCTGGATCTGAAACTGATTGATAAAGTGGTTGGCATCACCAATGAAGAAGCCATTTCTACCGCGCGCCGTCTGATGGAAGAGGAAGGTATTCTGGCGGGAATTTCTTCCGGCGCCGCGGTTGCTGCAGCGCTTAAGCTGCAGGAAGATGAAAGCTTTACCAATAAGAATATTGTGGTTATCCTACCCTCATCAGGTGAGCGTTATCTGAGCACCGCGTTGTTCGCCGATCTCTTTACTGAGAAAGAACTGCAACAGTGATGCCAGCATGTTAAAAACGCGTAAAAAAGCACCTTTTTGGGTGCTTTTTTGTGGCCTGCTTCAAACTTTCACCTCACCTGGCATTGATTCACCCTGCCGGAACTGGTATTTAACCAGACTAATTATTTTGATGCGCGAAATTAATCGTTACAGGAAAAGCGTTAGCTGAATCGATTTTATGATTTGGTTCAACTCTTCCTTTCGCGGCATAATGTTTAATGACGAGCGAAACGTCAGCGGCCATAAGTTGCCAGCAACGGATTGCGTAGAACACCTTTTGTGTCGCGTCCCGTTTACGCCGGCGCTAACAATACAGGCTAAAGTTGAGCCGCCAGGCTAGACTTTAGTTCCACAACACTAAACCTATAAGTTGGGGAAATACAATGTTCCAGCAAGAAGTTACCATTACCGCTCCGAACGGTCTGCACACCCGCCCTGCTGCTCAGTTTGTTAAAGAAGCAAAAGGCTTCACTTCTGAGATTACTGTGACTTCCAACGGCAAAAGCGCCAGCGCGAAAAGCCTGTTTAAACTGCAGACTCTGGGCCT
Organism: Salmonella sp. K21076; assembly: GCF_039650795.1. Lineage (NCBI taxonomy): Bacteria > Pseudomonadati > Pseudomonadota > Gammaproteobacteria > Enterobacterales > Enterobacteriaceae > Salmonella > Salmonella sp. K21076. The sequence continues at coordinate 206,680 of NZ_JBCLYA010000045.1, read as the reverse complement.
GACTCAAGGCACCGTCGTCACCATCTCCGCAGAAGGTGAAGATGAGCAGAAAGCGGTTGAACATCTGGTCAAACTGATGGCGGAACTCGAGTAAGTTTTTTTCCGGGTTCTTTTAAAAATCAGTCACAAGTAAGGTAGGGTTATGATTTCAGGCATTTTAGCATCCCCGGGTATCGCTTTCGGCAAAGCACTGCTGCTGAAAGAAGACGAAATCGTCATTGACCGGAAAAAAATTTCTGCCGACAAGGTTGATCAGGAAGTTGAACGTTTTCTGAGCGGTCGTGCCAAGGCATCTGCGCAACTGGAAGCGATCAAGACAAAAGCTGGTGAAACGTTCGGTGAAGAAAAAGAAGCCATCTTTGAAGGGCATATTATGCTGCTCGAAGATGAGGAGCTGGAGCAGGAAATCATAGCCCTGATTAAAGATAAGCACATGACGGCTGACGCAGCCGCACATGAAGTTATCGAAGGTCAGGCCACTGCCCTGGAAGAACTGGATGACGAATACCTGAAAGAGCGTGCGGCTGACGTACGTGATATCGGTAAGCGCCTGCTGCGCAACATCCTGGGTCTGGCCATTATCGATCTGAGCGCGATTCAGGAAGAAGTTATCCTGGTTGCCGCTGACCTGACGCCGTCAGAAACCGCACAGCTGAACCTGCAGAAAGTGCTGGGCTTCATCACCGACGCGGGCGGACGCACGTCTCATACCTCCATCATGGCGCGTTCTCTGGAACTGCCAGCGATCGTAGGTACCGGTAGCGTCACCGCTCAGGTGAAAAACGGCGACTATCTGATTCTGGATGCCGTAAACAACCAGGTTTACGTCAACCCGACCAACGATGTTATTGAGCAACTGCGCGCCGTCCAGGAGCAGGTTGCGACCGAGAAAGCGGAACTCGCAAAACTGAAAGATCTGCCGGCAATCACGCTGGATGGACATCAGGTTGAAGTTTGCGCCAACATCGGTACCGTTCGTGACGTTGAAGGCGCTGAGCGTAACGGCGCGGAAGGCGTTGGTCTGTATCGTACTGAATTCCTGTTCATGGATCGCGACGCGCTGCCGACGGAAGAAGAGCAGTTTGCCGCCTATAAAGCGGTCGCTGAAGCGTGCGGCTCGCAGGCGGTTATCGTCCGTACCATGGACATTGGCGGCGACAAAGAGCTGCCATACATGAACTTCCCGAAAGAAGAGAACCCGTTCCTGGGCTGGCGCGCCGTGCGTATCGCCATGGATCGCAAAGAGATCCTGCGTGACCAGGTTCGCGCGATTCTGCGTGCCTCCGCTTTCGGTAAATTGCGCATTATGTTCCCGATGATCATCTCTGTTGAAGAAGTTCGCGCGCTGCGCAAAGAGATTGAAATCTACAAACAGGAACTGCGTGACGAAGGTAAAGCATTTGACGAAAGCATTGAGATTGGCGTGATGGTGGAAACACCGGCTGCGGCGACAATTGCGCGTCATTTAGCCAAAGAAGTTGATTTCTTTAGTATCGGCACCAATGATTTAACGCAGTACACCCTGGCAGTTGACCGTGGTAATGATATGATTTCACACCTTTACCAGCCAATGTCACCGTCCGTACTGAACTTGATCAAGCAAGTTATTGATGCTTCTCATGCAGAAGGTAAATGGACTGGCATGTGTGGTGAGCTTGCAGGCGACGAACGTGCTACACTTCTGTTGCTGGGGATGGGTCTGGACGAATTCTCTATGAGCGCCATTTCTATCCCGCGCATTAAGAAGATTATCCGTAACACGAACTTCGAAGATGCGAAGGTGTTAGCAGAGCAGGCTCTTGCTCAACCGACAACGGACGAGTTAATGACGCTGGTTAACAAGTTCATTGAAGAAAAAACAATCTGCTAATCCACGAGATGCGGCCCAATTTACTGCTTAGGAGAAGATCATGGGTTTGTTCGATAAACTAAAATCTCTGGTTTCTGATGATAAGAAAGACACCGGAACTATTGAGATTGTTGCCCCGCTCTCTGGCGAGATCGTCAACATCGAAGACGTGCCGGATGTAGTTTTTGCTGAAAAAATCGTTGGTGATGGCATCGCTATCAAACCAACCGGTAACAAAATGGTCGCCCCTGTTGACGGTACCATCGGCAAAATCTTTGAAACCAACCATGCGTTCTCTATCGAATCCGATAGCGGCATTGAGCTGTTCGTTCACTTCGGTATCGACACCGTTGAGCTGAAAGGCGAAGGCTTCAAGCGTATTGCTGAAGAAGGTCAGCGCGTGAAAGTTGGCGATCCGGTCATCGAGTTCGATCTGCCGTTGCTGGAAGAAAAAGCCAAGTCTACCCTGACTCCGGTTGTTATCTCCAACATGGATGAAATCAAAGAACTGATCAAACTGTCCGGTAGCGTGACCGTGGGTGAAACTCCGGTTATCCGCATTAAGAAGTAATTCTTGCCGCAGTGAAGAATGGCGCCTTTGGGCGCCATTTTTTTTGCCTGTACTTGCGCCGCCATCCGGCGATGGTGCGGCGCACTGCCTGATGGCGCTACGCTTATCAGGCCTACAAGGTTGCGAACATTTCAGCGCCAATCCACGGGTTACAACTGCGAGGTCACCGGGCGAAAGCACTTCTCGCGCATCAGGATCTTCATCCCATCCGGGCCACTCTCCAGTATCCTGCGTTCGGAATCGGACACTTGCAACTCGCACTGATAGCCGCCAGTGATGCCAAACATCGCTCGCGCCACGCAGATATCTTCCAGCGCGTCCAGCCCGCTCGTTTCAAAATGCCCCACGATACGCCCCTGCTGGCGAACCACCAGCCGATAACTCTTCATCGCGCCTCCCCTGCCGGCGGCAGAATTAACTCATCACAGCCACACTGCTGTGTCCAGGTCATCACCTCCAGCACGCGCTGCGCCGCATCTTTTGCCGCGGTCGTCAGTTTTTTTCCCTGCACAATACCGCTGACCAGCTCGGCGCAGAAGAGATCTCCCGTCCCTTTTAACTCCGTCGCCACCCGCGGATGGGCAAAGACCTCCACGACCTGCGCGGTAACGACGGCAACCGTTATGGTCTCCAGAGATTCGCCCGGCGCGCTGGTGATAACCACCCATTTCAGCGTATCGGAAAGCAGCGATTGCGCCGCCGCCACCGCCTCTTCCAGCGTGCGACACGGTTTACCACTCAGCATCTCCAGCTCAAATACGTTCGGCGTTAGCCCCTGCGCCTGCGGCAACAAATGTGTGCGATAAGCCTGCGGAATTTCCGCCTGCACATACATTCCACTGTCGGTATCGCCAATGACGGGATCAACAAGAATACACACCTCCGGATGCGAAGCCCGGATCGCCATTAGCCACTTCGAAAGCAAGACAATTTGGTCTGCGCTGCCCATGTAACCGGTGGTAATCGCTTTTAATTCACGTAGCGCATCGCGCTCATTCAACGCCGTAAGGTAGCCTGCAAACCACTCGGCGGGAATAATGCCGCCATAAAACGTTTTATAGTGCGGCGTATTGCTGAACAACACCGTCGGGACCGCCGTCACGCGTAATCCCTGCGCTTTAATGGCCGGAACAGCGATACTGTTGCCTACGCTGCCGTACACAACCTGTGACTGGACGGCGACGATATCGGTCTGTAACGCCCGATGGTTGTCGTCGAAGAGCACTGACTGAATATCACTCTCTTGTCCCATAAAATTTTCCTCTCGCTGGACAGCAGGCTACCGCCTCATTATCATTGTCATATGCTAAAATTCATTTTGTCATAGGTCAATAATGATCGACGGAAAAACCGCTAACGAAATTTTTGACAGTATCCGTCAACACATTATCGCCGGCACGTTACGGGCGAAGGATTCGCTCCCGCCGGTACGGGAGCTGGCAAGCGAATTAAAGGTGAACCGCAATACCGTCGCAGCGGCGTATAAACGGCTGATAACGGCGGGACTGGCGCAAAGTTTAGGCCGCAATGGGACGGTGATTAAAGGCAGTCCGTCTCCCGTAGCGTTGGAAGGCGGCGATCCGCATACGCCTCTGCACGACCTTTCCGGCGGCAATCCCGATCCGCAGCGTCTGCCTGACCTTAGCCGTTATTTTGCCCGTCTCAGCCGCACGCCGCATCTCTACGGCGATGCGCCCGTTTCCCCTGAACTACACGCCTGGGCGGCGCGCTGGCTACGGGATGCCACCCCCGTCGCAGGCGAAATTGATATCACCAGCGGAGCTATCGACGCTATCGAAAGACTGCTTTGCGCGCATCTGCTGCCGGGCGACAGCGTTGCGGTGGAAGATCCCTGTTTTTTAAGCAGTATCAATATGCTGCGCTATGCCGGTTTTAGCGCCAGCCCGGTCAGTGTGGATAGCGAAGGAATGCAGCCTGAAAAGCTGGAGCAGGCGCTAAACCAGGGCGCGCGGGCAGTGATCTTAACGCCGCGCGCACACAACCCTACCGGCTGTAGCCTGAGCGCTCGCCGTGCCGCTGCGCTGCAAAATATACTGGCGCGTTACCCTCAGGTACTGGTCATTATCGACGATCACTTCGCCCTGCTTTCTTCGTCGCCCTGGCAGCCGGTTATTGCGCAGACAACGCAACACTGGGCGGTGATACGCTCCGTTTCCAAAGCCCTCGGCCCCGATTTACGTCTTGCTATTGTCGCCAGCGACAGCTCGACCTCGGCAAAACTTCGGCTGCGGCTAAATGCCGGTAGTCAGTGGGTCAGCCATCTGTTACAGGATCTGGTCTACGCCTGCCTGACCGACCCTGAGTATCAGCACAGGCTGGCGCAAACGCGGCTGTTTTACGCCACCCGGCAACAAAAACTGGCCCGCGCCCTACAGCAATATGGCATCGCCATTTCTCCCGGCGACGGCGTGAATGCCTGGCTCCCGCTGGACACCCATAGCCAGGCTACCGCGTTTACGCTGGCAAAATCCGGCTGGCTGGTACGTGAGGGCGAAGCCTTTGGCGTAAGCGCGCCGTCTCACGGTCTACGTATCACGCTGTCGACATTAAATGACGGCGAGATCAACACGCTGGCGGCTGATATCCATCAGGCGCTAAATCGCTAACAGGAGAAAATAACGTGCGAGTTCATTTTGTTATCCATGAGTCGTTTGAATCCGCTGGCGCTTATCTGAAATGGGCTGAAGATCGCGGTTATACCATTTCATGGTCGCGCGTCTATGCCGGAGAAGCGCTACCGCCCAATGCAGATGAGTTCGATATGCTCGTGGTATTTGGCGGTCCGCAGTCGCCGCGCACCACCCGCGAAGAGTGCCCGTACTTTGATTCTCAGGCCGAGCAACATCTGATTAACCAGGCGATTTCGGCACGAAAAATCGTGGTGGGGATCTGTTTGGGCTCGCAGTTAATTGGCGAAGCGCTGGGCGCCAAGGTGTGCCAAAGTCCGGAAAAAGAGATCGGTCACTACCCAATCGTCCTGACCGAGGCAGGCCAACAGCACCCGCTGTTCAACCATTTCGGCTCCCCGCTTATCGTCGGTCACTGGCATAACGACATGCCGGGGTTAACCGACCAGGCGATAATTCTTGCTACCAGTGAGGGCTGCCCGCGACAAATCGTGCAGTACGGCAATTTTGTCTACGGCTTCCAGTGTCATATGGAATTTACCGTCGAGGCGGTTGAAGGATTAATCCAACATTCGCAGCAGGAGCTGGCCGACGCGCAAGGGAAGCGTTTTATCCGCTCGGTCGCCGAGATGCGCGCATGGAATTATCAGCAGATGAATGAAAAGCTGTGGCGTTTTCTGGATGAACTCACGCTGGCGCACTCACAGAAATAACCACACCAGGAGTGCAACTTATTACCCGGCTAACGGTCTGAGGTGCAGTGATTATTGCATGAAAAAGGATTTTACCATGAAGAAAATTGTCTGCGCCGTCGTCGCGCTCCTGCTGACCCTCCCCGCCTGGGCGAAGCTAAACGCCCATGAAGAAGCGCGCATTAACGCCATGCTTAATGTGCTGGCGCAGAAAAAGGATCTGACCTTCGTTCGTAACGGTGATGCGCATAACTGCGAGGAAGCCGTATCGCACCTGCGCTTAAAACTGGGTAACACGCGCAATCGTATCGACACCGCTGAACAGTTTATCGATAAAGTCGCGTCGTCGTCGTCCATCACCGGAAAACCCTATATCGTTAAAATTCCTGGTAAAAGCGATGAAAACGCGCAGCCTTATTTACATGCACTTATTGCGGAAACGGATAAAACGCTATAACACACGGGTGTCATACGACGATGGCACCTCGTTTAAATCCCTGCCCCCTGGCTGAAATGCTCTTCACCAAACACGCCGGTAGACAAGTAACGGTCGCCGCGATCGCAGATGATCGCCACCACTATCGCGCCGGGCGTGGCTCGTGCGACGCGTAACGCGCCCGCTACCGCGCCGCCGGAGCTGACGCCGCAGAAAATCCCTTCACGAACCGCCAGTTCACGCATGGTGTTTTCGGCATCATTCTGATGAATATCCAGCACCTCATCCACCAGCGAGGCGTTAAATATGCCCGGCATATATTCCGTAGGCCAGCGGCGAATGCCCGGAATACTGCTGCCCTCTTCCGGTTGCAGGCCAACGATGGTGACCGTTTTTTCCTGCTCGCGCAGAAAACGCGACACGCCGGTAATGGTGCCGGTCGTGCCCATGCTGGAGACAAAATGGGTGATGCGACCTGACGTTTGCCGCCAGATTTCCGGGCCGGTGGTCGTGTAGTGGGCGTAGGGATTATCAGGATTATTAAACTGATCGAGCAGTTTACCTTCTCCGCGCTCAGACATAGCGAGCGCTAAATCGCGCGCCCCTTCCATTCCCTGCTCTTTAGTGACCAGAATCAGTTCCGCGCCATAGGCCCGCATTGCCGCCCGACGCTCCTGGCTCATGTTGTCCGGCATCAACAGCTTCATGCGATAACCTTTCAGCGCGGCGATCATCGCCAGCGCAATGCCAGTGTTGCCGCTGGTCGCTTCAATCAGGGCATCGCCCGGTTTAATTTCCCCGCGCTTTTCCGCCTCGACAATCATCGATAGCGCCGCGCGATCTTTCACCGATCCTGCCGGATTATTGCCTTCCAGCTTGACCCAGATTTCACTGCCGTTATCCGGCCCCAGCCGTTGTAATTTGACCAGCGGCGTATTGCCGATGGTTTGTTCTAATGTATTCACGTTTTCAGCTCAATAAAAATGCCGGGTGGCGCTGTGCTTACCCGGCCTACAAAATCACGATATACGCTGTAGGCCCGGTAAGCGAAGCGCCACCGGGCGATAACTATGCAAATTAACCTATCAGGCAGACTCCGCAAGAGCAAGCGCCTCATGGGGCTCAATACGCTGGTCGCCATGATAGAGACGTGCGTTCTGTAAGCCGACAAACAAACGCTCGCCGCGCTGCGGGACGTCGTCACCCGCCATCACCACCGTCAGCGGATCGTGATACCACCCCAGCGGCTGTACCACTAACTGTGTATAGTGACCTTTCGGGCTTGCCTCAATGACCTGTACTGGTAGCGGAGAATCCAGGCTGGTGCGGCGGCTGATATCCACCTCCCACGGACGCAGGAACAGATCGACCGGCCCTTGGTACGCGGGCGTATAACCCAGCGGCCAGCGATGCGCGCCAACGTGAAACTGCCCGCCGCGGACGGTGCCTGTCAGGCGGTTCACCTCGCCCATAAACTCCAGTACGAAGCGGGTTGCCGGTTCACGCCACACCCGATCCGGCGCGTCAGCCTGTTCGATATTGCCCTGACTCATTACCACCACCCGATCCGCCACTTCCGTCGCTTCTTCCTGATCGTGGGTGACAAAGACGCTGGTGAATTTCAGTTCTTCATGTAGCTGGCGCAACCAGCGACGTAACTCTTTACGTACCTGGGCATCCAGCGCGCCAAACGGTTCATCCAGCAGTAGAATTTGCGGTTCTACGGCAAGCGCGCGCGCCAGCGCCACGCGCTGTTTTTGTCCGCCGGAAAGCTGGGCGGGGAAGCGATCCGCGAGGTGCGCCAGTTGCACCATCTCCAGCAATTGCGTCACTTTCGTTTTAATAGCCGCCGCAGTTGGGCGGTCGCGTCGCGGCAGCACCGTCAGGCCAAAAGCGATGTTGTCAAACACCGTCATATGGCGAAACAGCGCATAGTGCTGAAACACAAAACCGACTTTACGCTCACGCGCGTGCAGGCGGCTAACGTCCGTACCGTGGAAACGAATATGGCCGCTGGACTGATGTTCCAGCCCGGCAATAATGCGCAGCAGCGTCGTTTTGCCGGAACCAGACGGCCCCAACAAGGCAACCATCTGGCCGGAAGGAATATCCAGCGAGATATCATTCAGTACCTGAGTGCGACCAAACGATTTCTTAATTCTGGCGATCTCAATGCTCATGATTTTCCTCCTGTTGCGCGCGTTTTTCCTGATTCTCCAGACGCCATTGCAACATGCTCTTCAAAAACAGGGTAATAATCGCCATTAGCGTCAACAATGCGGCGGCGGTAAAGGAGCCGACGGTGTTGTAGTCCTGCTCCAGTAATTCAATCTGTAACGGTAGCGATAACGTTTCGCCGCGAATCGAGCCGGACACCACCGACACCGCGCCAAACTCGCCAATCGCGCGGGCGTTGGTTAATACCACGCCGTAGAGTAGCGCCCAGCGAATATTCGGCAACGTCACGCGGCGAAACATTTGCCAGCCGGATGCGCCCAGTAAAATCGCCGCCTCATCTTCCTGGCTGCCCTGGCTGAGCATCACTGGCACCAGTTCGCGCACCACAAACGGGCAGGTGACAAAAATAGTGACCAGTACCATCCCCGGCCAGGAGAACATCATTTGCAAATTATGCTCATCCAGCCAGCCGCCCAACGGGCCGTTGGAACCATAAAACAACAGATAAACCAGACCGGCCACCACCGGTGAGACGGCAAAGGGAATATCCAGCAGGGTCAGCAGTAGCTGACGTCCGGGGAAGTTAAAGCGCGTCACCAGCCACGCCAGCAGAATACCGAACACCAGATTCATCGGCACTGCGATCAAGGCAATCAACACCGTCAGCCAGATGGCGTGCAGCATGTCCGGATCGGCCAGATTTTGCAGTACCGGCATTAACCCTTTGCTGAACGCCTGCACGAAGATGTAAATCATCGGCACCAGCAGGATAAAGGCCGAAACGAGCATCCCGACGCCAATCAAAAACCATTTTCCCCAGTTAATACGGGGGACGTCGTATCGCTTCAATTGAGTCACTTCCGCCATTAATGACCTACCACACGTCGACCAAAGCGACTTTGCAGAGTGTTAATTGAGAACAGCAGCAGCAGTGATGCCGCAAGGATCACCGAGGCAATGGCGCTGGCAGCTGGGTAATCAAACTCCTGCAAACGCACAAAAATCATCAGCGAGGTCACTTCTGTTTTCCAGGCGATATTTCCGGCGATAAAAATCACCGCGCCAAACTCGCCCAGGCTACGGGTAAAAGAGAGCGCCACGCCGGCAATCAGCGCAGGCGACAGCTCAGGCAGCACGACTTTGCGAAAACTTTGCAGGCGGGTGGCCCCCAGCGTTTGTGCCGCTTCTTCATATTCCGGCCCCAGCTCTTCCAGTACCGGCTGGACGGTGCGCACCACAAATGGAATGCTGGTAAAGGCCATCGCCACCGCAATACCGAGCCAGGTATAGGTCACTTTGATATCAAACTGCGCAAGAAACTGACCGTAGAAACCGTTCACTGAGAACAGCGAGGCCAGCGTTAACCCCGCCACCGCTGTCGGCAGCGCAAATGGCAGATCCATCAGCGCATCCAGTAACGTGCGCCCTGGAAAACGGTAGCGGGTTAAAATCCACGCCATCAGCAGGCCAAACACGCCATTAAAAATCGACGCCACAAATGCCGCCAGCAGCGTCACTTTATAAGCAGCCACCACCTGTGGGTTGGTCACGACATCCCAGTATTGCGACCAGCTCATCTGTGAGAGCTGCATCACCAGCGCGCTCAACGGCAACAGCAGGATCAGGCAGACAAACAGCAAACTGGTGCCGAGGCTTAACGTAAAGCCGGGCAGCACGCGTCGGGAAGAAACGGCAAGCATTACTTACGCCCCGCCGCCAACAGTTTGTCCAGCTCGCCGCCGCTGGCAAAGTGCGTTTTCATCACCTCAGGCCACGTGCCAAACTTGTCTTCCACGCGGAACAGTCCGGTTTGCGGGAATTTATCTGCTTGCTTGCCCATGATTTCCGGGTTATTCACGCGGTAGTAGTAATGGGTAATGATGGTCTGCGCCTGCGGGCTATACAGCCAGTTCAGGTAAGCTTTGGCGGCTTTTTCTGTGCCGTTGGCCTTCACGTATTTATCCACCCAGGCAACCGGGAATTCAGCAAGAATGTTCGTTTTCGGGATCACCACTTCAAATCCCTGGGCTTCATATTGTTTGCGGATGTTGTTCACTTCCGATTCAAAACTAATCAGCACATCGCCCAGACCACGCTCGGCAAAGGTAGTCGTAGCGCCGCGACCGCCGGTATCAAACACTTCGACGTTTTTCAGGAACTGGGTCATAAACTGTTCGGTTTTGGCTTTATCGCCGCCGTCCGCGTTATCCGCCGCGCCCCATGCCGCCAGATACGTGTAACGGGCGTTGCCGGAGGTTTTCGGGTTAGGGAAAATCAGCTTCACGTCGGAACGTACAAGATCGCTCCAGTCGTGAATATTTTTCGGGTTCCCCTTGCGCACTAGGAAGCCCATAGTGGAATAGAATGGCGAACTGTTGTTCGGCAGACGGCTTTGCCAGTCGGCAGGGATCAGTTTGCCTTTATCATGAAGAATCTGTACGTCGGTCACCTGATTGTAGGTCACGACGTCTGCCTTCAGTCCCTGCAAAATCGCCAGCGCCTGTTTTGATGACCCGGCATGAGACTGCTTAATCGTCAGCTTATCGCCGCCGTTATCCTTCGCCCATTGTTGCTCAAACGGCGGGTTAAGGGCGGCAAACAGCTCGCGGGAGACATCGTATGAGCTGTTCAGCAGCTCCGTTGCCTGCGCCTGCCCTGCCAGTAACAGCATTGCTGCCAGCGTCAGGAGTCTCTTTTTCAGTAAGTTAACGGCCATTGCGCACCCTTATAAATTTAATGACTTTCTTATGGTCATCATATTTATAACCAGCGCTAAAGGAGTAACGGTTTTATATACCGTTTGATGATTTGAAAGTTGAAAAGGGAATAAGAGAATCCCTCCCCACGCGGCGTGAGGAGGAGACCGGCATCAATCAGACGCCTACGCTTACGCTTTCAGGCAGGGTACTGCCGCCATCAATGACGTTTTGCGTTCCGGTAAGATAGCTGGACTCATCGGAAGCCAGAAATGCCGCCAGTTCCCCTACTTCCAGCGGATCGGCAAGACGGCGTAGCGGAATGGCTTTTGCCATTTCCGTTAATACCGATTCCGGATCGTCAGGGTTAGACTGACGGGCAATGCTTTCCGCCATCGGCGTTCTTACATAACCGGGGCAAATGGCATTCACACGAATACCGGACTGCGCGTACTCTACCGCCAGCGATTTGGTTAAACCGACAATGGCGGCTTTTGACAGCGCATAGGCCGTTTCACCCGGGTCCGCCACCATATCTCCCGTGACGGAAGACATCATCACAATGCGGCCATCTTTACGTTTGATCATCTCCGGCAGGACGGCTTTGGTGACGTTCCAGACACCTTTAATATTAATATCAATGTGGAAATCGCGATCTTCTTCACTCATATCGAGGAAGTTGCCCAGACGGCACACGCCAGCGTTATTCACCAAAATATCAATTCTACCTTCAGTCTCTTTGGCGCGCGCAACCGCCGCCTGCACCGAAGCAAAATCTCTGACGTCGGCTTTAACGGCAGTACAGCGATGCCCGCGCCCGCCCAGCTCATCCGCCAGCTTTTCAATCTCATCGGAGATATCCAGCAAGATTAAGTTCGCGCCGTGGCGTGCGAATACGCGAGCGATCCCTTCGCCAATGCCCTGCGATGCGCCCGTAATCAATGCTGTCTTGCCCGTGAGTTTACCCATTTTCAATGTCTCCTTTTGAATATGGAGTCTTACACTCCATTAACACTGAAAATACAGTAATAACAAATAAGTGCTGAGGAATAGCTCACTAATTCAGGTAAATATTAGGTAAAAAAATCCCCGCGGAGGCGGGGATGGGCATTTTTATGCTGTTCTGCCTGATGGCGCGGCGCTTGTCAGGCCTACCAATCGTAGGTCGAATAAAGCGTTTGCGCTGCCATCCGACAGGGTTTTACTTATAGCGCTAACAGGCGATCCAGCGACGGCGCAAAATAGTAGCCGCCAGTCACCGGTTTGGTGAAGCGCAGCATTGCGTCGCGTTTACCGTCGGTATCGCCGAACATACTCAGAAGCTGCTGTTCGATATTGTGCAGGCGTGCGCAGTAAGCGCAGAAATAGAGACCATGAGTACCGCTGGCGGTGCCGTATGGCAGGCTCTGACGCACAATCTTCAGCCCTTTGCCATCTTCTTTGAGATCGACGCGGCTCAGGTGAGATGTTGCCGGACGCGCATCGCCGTCAATCTCTTCATTGGCTTCTTTGGTACGCCCGATCATCATCTCCTGATCGTGAATACTCATCCGGTTAAGTTGCTTGAGATTGTGTTCCCAACGCTGCACGAACACATAACTGCCGCCGGCATCCACGCCATCTTTGATCACCGCCACTTCACGACGCGTCTCTTCGCCCGCCGGGTTCTCTGTCCCGTCGACAAAGCCGCTCAGATCGCGTTCTTCCACCCAACGGAAGCCGTGAACTTCTTCTTTCACGTCGATACAGTCGCCGAAGGCTTCCATCGCCGCCTGAGCAACAGAAAAATTCACATCGTGGCGCAGGGAAAGGATATGGATCAGCACGTCATACTGCGTGGCTGGCGCCAGCCCTTTACCATAAGGAATAAAATCTTTCAGTTCTTCCGCCCCGACGCCGCCACTCAGGGCACGCCAGGTATTGTTGCCAAACGCCACAACGGCCCCAAGATGGGCGTCCGGAAATTTGACTTCGAAGGTCGCCAGTTTATCGGCAAATGTTCTGCTGGCCGCGCGCAGGGCGTCCAGGTCGCCTTTTACATTGGCTTCAATCCAAATTGCCGCACGGCAATGTTCCGGCAAAATGCCACTTTGAACCTGAGACATGATTCCTCCTGAAAATGAGAATGCCACGCAGTCGTGGCATTAATGGAGGTTATTTTACCTTGTTTTTAAGCGAAGCGGTTTGTTCAGGCGCAAATTAACGACGCCAGATAATTTTGCGCACGTCCCAGTTTTTTAAGACGTCATCAGGAGGCATTAAGCCTTCCGGTCCGCTCCACTCGCCGGAGAAAACATAGCTAATATGCTGACTTCCCTCGGCTTTACATTCGACGCTGGTATGGCTATCGCTGGAAACCGGCTCGCAGTGACCAAACGCTTTGCTGTAAAGGTCGCTAAACGGCGTACCGATTTTGCCCCCCGCGGCGGTTGGGATATCGCTGTCCAGCACATCAATACGGCTCACGGTTCCCTGCTCGCCGTTGATCACCATCGCGACGCTGTCGCCCTTCATCGCTTCGAAAAAGCGCACCACGTTGCCGTTATCGGTTTTCATACCGCTACGCAGGCGATAATCGCCATCTAATGCCTCTGCAATAGCCGGCTCTTCCAGCGGCGTGGCGGCGGTCAGCGCTCCCACGCCTTGCTCAGTGACTTCTGTCGAGGAACCAAACCAGTTCCATGGATTTGCGGCAGACCAGTTGACCGAGGAGAGCGTCGAGCAGCCGGTCAGCGCCAGCGGCAGTGCGAGTAAAGTCAAACGCAGCGATTTCATCTCACTTCCTTTCTTTTATTAATTAACGTTGGTTGGAGTACGGGTTCGCCAAAAAGTGCCGTTATTCTTTCTCAAGGGAAAAACAGGCACGCAAACGTTGATTGGTTAACAGCCAGATCAGCGCGACGATGTCCGCCAGCAGCAGCGCCAGCCCGACGCCGTTGACCGGGTCGCCACCCAGCCACATCACCGGCAGCCAGCACAACGACACCAGTTGAGCGAGGATCAGGAGTCCGCGCAGCCAGCGCCACACACCAGGAACCGCTTCACGCCGCCCGCTGAGTAAAAACGCCACTACCGCCGGAACGCCGGGCAACAGCCCCAGCCAAAAATTATCATGGTCGGGATAAAAAAAGTTTAACAAAGTATTACCCTGTCCACGGGATGAACCGGCAATGACAAAGAGTACCCAGGCGCGCGCCTGAAGTAGCAGTACGCACCAGAACAGAAACGGCAGGCGTAAACATCCGTGTACATCATAATCGGCTGGATGAAACTCAGTACTCTTCATCTTCAATCAGGCGTTTACCCAAACTTAGGGCGTCAGAATGCTCATACCCCAGACGTTCATACATGCCCAGCACAACGTCGTTATCATCACGCACCATAATTTGGATTTTCGGACACCCGCGGGCGATGAGTTTTTTTTCCAGCCGGTTAAGCAGCGCATTCGCAATGCCGCGCCCGCGGAACTCCGGGTGAACGCCCAGGTAATACGCCGAGCCGCGATGCCCGTCATAACCGCCCATTACCGTACCGACGACTTCGCCGCTAACTTCCGCAACGAGGAACAAGCTGACATCGTGATTCACCTTGCGTTCAATATCCATTTCAGGATCGTTCCATGGACGCAGCAGGTCGCAACGCTCCCAGAGGGTAATCACCTCTTCGAAATCTTCCTGGCGAAAAACGCGTATTTCCATGGTATTCGTTGCCTTTTCGGGTGGAAAAACCAAGATTATGGCGCAAACATCTGATTCAGCCAATATCTGACGCGATGTAGCGGAAAAAATGGCATAATGGCGATGTGTCACGTATTGAAATGAAAAGTAAAACAATTCTCATCACCAACCGTCGTAACGGATTACGCGATACGATATAACATCTTGAACTTAATTTTCACAACTCAGGCCGTATGAGCACTTTTAAACTCCTAAAAACTCTCACATCGCGCCGCCAGGTACTCAAAACAGGTCTGGCGGCCCTGACGCTGTCAGGTATGTCGCACGCAATAGCCAAAGAAGAAACGCTAAAAACCAGTAATGGTCACAGCAAACCCAAAACCAAAAAAACCGGCAGTAAACGGTTGGTGATGCTCGACCCCGGACACGGCGGCATCGATACCGGCGCGATTGGCCGCAACGGTTCTCAGGAAAAACACGTCGTACTGGCAATTGCCAAAAACGTACGCGCTATTTTGCGAAATCACGGAATCGATGCGCGTTTAACCCGGACAGGGGATACCTTTATTCCGCTGTACGATCGGGTGGAAATCGCCCATAAGCACGGCGCGGATCTGTTTATGTCTATTCATGCCGATGGTTTTACCAATCCGAAAGCGGCGGGCGCTTCCGTTTTTGCGCTTTCCAACCGCGGGGCCAGTAGCGCCATGGCGAAGTATCTCTCCGAGCGTGAAAACCGCGCGGACGAAGTGGCGGGTAAAAAAGCCACTGACCGGGATCATCTATTACAACAAGTTTTGTTTGATCTGGTGCAAACCGATACGATTAAAAACAGTCTGACGCTGGGTTCGCATATTCTCAAGAAAATCAAACCCATACATAAATTACACAGCCGCACTACCGAACAAGCGGCTTTCGTGGTGCTAAAATCACCGTCAATTCCGTCGGTACTGGTCGAAACCTCGTTTATTACCAATCCGGAAGAAGAACGCCTGCTGGGCACGACGGCGTTTCGCCAGAAAATCGCTACGGCGATCGCCAACGGCATCATCAGTTATTTTCACTGGTTTGATAATCAGAAAGCACACACGAAGAAACGGTAATCATGAAACCCGATGCACATCACGTAAAACAGTTTCTGCTACGCCTGCAGGATGATATTTGCCAAACGTTATCCGCTGTGGATGGCGCAAACTTTATCGAAGATAGCTGGCGACGCGAAGCGGGCGGCGGCGGACGCAGCCGGGTATTACGCAACGGCGGAATTTTCGAACAGGCGGGCGTTAATTTCTCTCACGTTCACGGCGATGCAATGCCCGCGTCCGCCACCGCACATCGGCCAGAACTGGCCGGGCGTAGTTTTGAAGCGATGGGCGTATCGCTGGTGGTGCATCCGCACAATCCGTATATTCCCACCAGCCATGCTAACGTGCGCTTTTTTATTGCCGAAAAACCGGGCGCCGATCCGGTGTGGTGGTTTGGCGGCGGGTTCGATTTAACGCCCTACTACGGCTTTGAAGAGGATGCCGTTCACTGGCACCGCACCGCCCGCGACCTGTGCCAGCCGTTTGGCGACGATGTGTATCCGCGCTATAAAAAGTGGTGCGATGACTACTTTTTCCTCAAGCATCGTAACGAGCAGCGCGGTATCGGCGGCCTGTTTTTTGACGATTTGAATACGCCGGATTTCGACCACTGTTTTGCTTTTATGCAGGCGGTCGGTAACGGCTACACCGAGGCGTATTTACCGATTGTCGAACGACGCAAAGCGATGGTCTGGGGAGAGCGGGAGCGTAATTTTCAACTTTATCGCCGCGGTCGCTACGTGGAGTTCAATCTGGTATGGGACAGAGGCACCCTGTTTGGTCTGCAAACCGGCGGGCGCACTGAATCTATCCTGATGTCGATGCCGCCGCTGGTGCGCTGGGAGTACGACTGGCAGCCGGAAGCGGGTAGCCCGGAAGCGGCGCTGAGCGAGTTTATTCAGGTACGCGACTGGATTTAACTTATTTATAAAGTAAAACAATGCAAACAAATACACGGAAAGTAGTAACCAGTGACGCCAAATGGCATCCCCATCTGGGTATAAGTTTTATTGGCTGCCTGCTTGCCATTACGCTAGAAATATATTTTGAAGAAAGAATATTCATCCCTCATAGCGGAGGGGTGAGCTTCGGTCTGATCGTGCTTCTGGTTATCAATATGGTGACCATCCCTGTGGTCATGGCCCTGATAGCATTACTCTGCTTTATTATTCATATTCCGCGTAAAAGCGTTAACTGCATCTTGCTATGCCTACTGGCATGTATTTTGACGATAGCCGGTTTGTTTATCGCCTATCCGGTTGGCCGTTGAATAAAAGCAGGCTCGTAGAAATAAACGAGTTCATTGTAGATAAAGAATTCGGATAACCGCCCGCTGCCGTTATCATTAGTAAAACAGTACAGTAAACACTCGTAGAATTTGCAGTGGAGCACTACCGCATGGACGAGCGTATTCCTTGTAAAAACCCGCAATGCTCACATTTCATCCTGCCAGCAACGGCTGCCCGCACGGAGGGCTATTGCATGCCCTGCGTCCAGGCGCGCTATCGGCAAGAGCAGGAAGAATATATCCGGAAAAACAGAAAAACGATCGACGCGTTCAGTGGCATTACCAACCCTGTTGAAATGCTTAAACTCGTTCATGAACCCCGGGAACACGATCCGTTAATCGAGTGGATTCCCTGCCCCATTCCGACCGATGAGCTTTACAAAAAGCTCTCCGATGATGAAAGCCGCGACATGGTCGATTATGCAGAAGAATTATTTGATTCCGGATGGCAGGAGGAAGCTCAGGAAATTGCGCTGTGCCTGGCGGCATTTACCCAGGCCAATCTGGATAATTTCCTGCGCCAAGTAATAAATGAAGAGGAACTGGAGCTCTCTTCACCCCTACCTTTTCACCGTGCGCCGCCTGACGTACGCGACGCGCTTTTGCAGAAGGTTGAAACCGATGACGAAAACCGTGATGGCATTCTTTGCGCCCTGGCCTGGATTGGCGATGAGGTTGTCGTTGAGCATTTTAACCGCTGGCGCCAGGAACCACCTGCGTGGAGTGCTTCACTTCATATCCTCCCTCATCGCTATGCTCACCAGGCGGGATGGGAGCTCACTGAAAATGGCCGCAGGCGCGATCTTTACTTTACGCAATGTACCCATCTGGTAAAACAGGCACCTGAACAGCCGGCCGTTTTTCGCGCCGTTGCAGAATATGGTGAAAACTGCCCACACTGTTCCCTGCCGCTAATCAATCTGTTTGAGGTTGCGCCGAGCGCCGTCGGCCTAAGCACGCAGGGTTGGCCCGGTCAAATTCGTATTCTGACCTGTCAGTGTTGTACGGCATATAACACCGTTTTCGCCACCGTCGATCCACAAGGCCAGCCGCGATGGTACGAAAAAAATGCGCTCTCGACGCTGGCGGTGGAGAATTCCTCTGACTGGATAACGCTACCGCTTGATGTTCTGCACCCCGGGGAATCCCGTTTGCCGCTATTCGCTGCTGAAATATTTTTACCCACCACCTTCTCACAGCTCGGCGGCCATCCCGCATGGGTTCAGGATACAGACTATCCCACGTGCCCAACGTGCGCGCAAACGATGATGTTTCTTGCGCAGCTAAGCTATGAAGATATCGAGGAAGAGGAATATGCGGAAGGAATGCTTTACGGGTTTATCTGCCCCTCCTGCCAAACAACGGCAACGTCTTATCAGCAAACATAAACGCTCATCCTCATGATCTGATGACAAAACTGTTTTGCACGTTGTGCGCGCGCTTCCCCGGAGGCGGCGCTGGCGCGCCTTGTCCGGGCTACCAACCACAAACAGCAGCGAATCCGTAGGCCCGGTAAGGCGCCAGCCGCCACCGGGCAATTCCCGACACGCGCACGTTATCAGCAACCGGAGAGCCTACCCATCAATATCAAGCCCATTGCCGCATCCGTTGATGCAGCGTCAACGACGGTTTTTCGGCAAATAATTGCTGATAATCGGTGGCAAACTGCCCCAGATGCCAGAATCCCCACTGCATCGCGGCATCTCTGACCGTGGTGCTCTGCGACCACGGGCTAATCAACTCCCGGCGCACTGCATTGAGGCGAATACGTTTCAGCCACGCATTGGGGCCAATGCCCAAAATGGCGTGAAACGCATTTTGCAGCGTGCGACGGCTTACGTGTAGCTGGTTACATAAGTCGAGCACCGTCAGCGGCTCCGACATATTTTCCAGCACATATTCCCGCGCCCGCGACAGTAGCCTACGATATCCCTGATGGCTGATGCTTTCGGCGCTATGAATCGGCTTCGCCTCTTCCAGCATCGTGCCCATCGCCAGCAACAAATTATCACTCAAGACCTTACGCACCGCAGGTTGATGCAGGGTTTCAGGACTCTCGCTAAAGGTGGCCAGCGCCTGCTGCACAAAGCCCCACAGCGCCGCTTTATGCTGTTCTTTTACCTCCAGCGCTAACTGGTTACGCAGCATATGCAGCACCCTTTCCGGGTTATGCAAAAACGTGGCCTGACGGGAAATAACATCTTCCGAGATAACGACGCCCAGAATGGTGTAATCATCCGGCGTGCTCAGTTCAAACTCGGTGCCTCCCGGTCGGGTGGCAATCTCGGCGCTGCCGAGCCCCTGCGCGCCAATAAATCCCTGTTCGCCGCGCGTCGCCGGAATACCAAACCAGAAAGAGTTTGGCCAAACCAGACACGACTGACGCAGCGCCAGGCCGGTGTATTCACGGAACACCTGAATCTCATCAAGCAGGATTTCCGTGAACTCGCCATGAAATTTACCCAGGTGTAACTGATCGTAGATCTGCTGCCAGGCGGTGATAGTCAGAGCATGTTCATAGACATCCGTCGTCCGTCGCTGATGAACATTGTCCACCTCGACTCTGGGCGTAAGTTTAACGTCTTCGGGTAACGCTTCATGATAAAGATGGTGCAAATTCGCTGTACGGGTCTTTTTCATGATCTTCTATGCCGGACGCCCGCCAGGACGCCCGGCCCTCCGACAGATTAATTTTTGATGCGATAGCGACTACTGCGTTTACGCAACGCTCCGTCAGAAAAGAGTTGTTCCAGCACGTTTCTGGCCTGCTCCAGCGGCCAGCCAAAATGCGCGGCCACCTCTCCCGCCGTCATTCCCTGGCGTACTGATGCCAGCAGCGCCAGTAACGCTTCAGCGAACTCAGGCGTTGCGGGTACCTGGGGCGCTTTCTCAGTCGGCGTTGTCGCACGCGCAAACCCGCCAATCAGCCACTGGGTGTCCTCTTCCGGACGACCAATTTCTTTGCGACTAATCACACGGCCTGTGTGCTGCGCGGCGGCGCTTCCGGCATCTAGCGCCGCACGACACGCCGCCAGATCGCCCTCCACCACCAGCGTGAGCCTGCCAGGGTCGAGCACTTGGTGACTGAGCAAACGCACGTTGGCCGCTTTCAGCATGGCATCCGCCGCATCGACGGCGGCGACCATTCCGTCCACTTCCAGTAATCCCAGGGCATTGATCATTGGCAGCCTCCGTTACGCACGCTGGACAGGGTTACGGGCGATATCCAGCACGGCGTCGGTAAAGGCGTTGCAGGCGGCTTTACACGCGGCCTGGCTTCCCGTTAAAAACGCGGCCGAATAGTTGGTTTCCGACGGCGGCGGCACGTAAGTCACCAGTTGAACGTCAGCGGATTTCATCGCCGCGTCAATGCCGAATGTCGCTTCCAGCGGCGGCGCCACCAGGTAGGCCATTGGATCGCCCAGCGCGATACCTGCGGTAGACGAGAGGTACGAGCCGGTACGCGAAACCACATGCGCCAGGAACGCGGTATTTTCCGCATCGTTCGCCCACTGGAACGCCGCGCCGTTTTCAATACTGGCGACCATCGCATCCAGACCGGCGCGCACTTCCGCCGGGTTCGGTCCGCCCAGCATAATCAACACTTCACCGGCGGTAGGCGACGGCCCGTGAGCCGCCCCGGCATAGAGGGAGCGGCCATAGACTACTTCCACCATCGCCTGTTTGGTCGCTTCGTCAGCGGCAATATAGGTCACATCATCAGAATCTGCCGTGATGAGTCCGAGACTACGTATATGTGGCGGTAATTTAAGTTCCCGCGCAAAGCCGTCATTCACGGAGGCAATCACGCGCATGGCAGTCACTGAAGGTCGAATCAAATCTAATGCAGGCATGATGTCTCCTTAACGGGTCATGTTGATGCCGGACGCTTTCTGCTCCAGCATCCGTTTGGCCAAATCCACAATCACGGCGGCAGCTTCTACTGGCGGCGTCCCCCCCTGATGAATGTTTGAAATACAGGTTCTGTCGGCCTCGACGGTGGTCGCCACGCGCGGGGAATAGACGGCGTAGCAGGAGAGGCTTTCCGACTGCCCCAGCCCCGGACGTTCGCCCACCAGCAGGATGACGACCTTCGCGCCGAGAATTTCGCCAATCTGATCTTCAATCTTCACGCGGCCATAGCGCACAAAGAACGGCGTGCCGACGTTCAGCCCGGCCTGCTTCAGACCGGCAAGCAGCGGCGGCAGGATCTCTTCATAGTTGGCGGTGATCGCATCCGTAGAGAGGCCATCGGAGACCACTACCTGCACATCCGGGTTCATCACGCACTGCGACTTCAGCGCGTCAATGGCTTCCGGGCTCAGGCGACGCCCCATATCCGGGCGCGTCAGGTACAGGTTTTTGTCGCTGATCTCCGAACGTACTTCCAGCAGCCCTTGCGCTTTGCCCCACTCTTCCGGCACTTCTTTGAGCACGGTGTCTTTCGAACGGGAGTGATCCGCCAGGAAGCGCAACAGCGCCTGGGTGCGCGGACGCGGCCCGGCACGACCCGTACAGACGCGTGCCGCAGTACTGCGACGCAGTTCGGTCAGCACGTCCGCACGATGCGGATTCTCGACGCCAATCCAGGCTTTTGCCTCTGCGGAACCTAAATCCAGCGCGCAGCTTTCGGTCACCGTCGGCGCGGCGCACTGCGGCTTTGCGCCTTCCTGCGTTGACGGCGCGACGGGCTGCGGTACGTCCTGTCCCATTGACGCCATCACGCTACGTACAATTTCTTCAATCTGTTTTTGATCCATGGTGTTATCCCCGCGTCATCAGAAGAACAGTGACGGATCGCCCGCCCGTTTGGTCAGACGACCGTTTGCCATAATGCCCATCGTTTCCAGCCAGCGTTCAAACTCCGGCGACGGCCGTAAATTCAGCAACTGACGGACGGTGGCGGTATCGTGGAAAGCGGTAGTCTGGTAGTTGAGCATGATGTCGTCGCCGAGCGGCATCCCCATGATGTAGTTACAGCCGGCAGTGGCGAGCAGAATCATCAGGTTTTCGTTAAGGTTCTGGTCGGCGTCGGCATGGTTGGTATAGCAGCAGTCGCAGCCCATCGAGATGCCGCTCAGCTTGCCCATAAAGTGATCTTCGAGACCGGCGCGGATAATCTGCCTGTCGTTGTAGAGATACTCCGGCCCGATAAAGCCCACCACGGTGTTCACCAGGAACGGATCGTAGTAGCGAGCCAGCCCGTAGTTACGCGCTTCCATCGTCACCTGGTCGGCACCAAAGTTCGCACCAGCCGACAGCGCCGAGCCCTGTCCGGTTTCAAAGTACAGGCAGTTTTCCCCGGCGATGCGGTTGAACTCCGCCCCCACTGCCCGCGCTTCGTCGAGCATTGCCAGCTCGACACCGAACTCTTTTAAGCCCTTCTCGCTGCCGCAAATGCTCTGGAAAATCAGTCCGCCTGGCGCGCCGCGACGAATCGCTTCAATCTGGGTGGTGACGTGCGCCAGCACGCAGCCCTGGGTCGGAATATTGAATTTATCGATAACGCCGTAAACGGTGTCGAGCACGCGGGTCAGGTTCTCCACGTCATCGGTCACCGGGTTAACGCCGATCACCGCATCGCCTGCGCCGAAAGAAAGCCCTTCGTAGATTTGCGCGGCGATACTCTGCACATCGTCACGGGTATCGTTCGGCTGCAAACGGCAGCTAAAGGTGCCCGGAATACCGATGGTGGTATTGGCTTTTTTGATCACCGGCATTTTCTTACCGCCGTAGATCAGGTCGGCGTTGGAGCAGATTTTCGCCACTGCCGCCACCACTTCGGAGGTCAGGCCTTTGCGGGTAAACGCGATGTCGTCCACGGAGGTTTCATCGCTCAGTACGTATTCGCGCAGTTCGCTGATGCTCCAGTTTTTAATCCGATTATAGGCCGTTTCGTTGACGTCATCCTGAATCAGGCGCGTCACGCAGTCCTCTTCATAGGCAATCACCGGATTGTTGCGGATATCCGCCACCGTCATTTCCGACAGTACCTGTTTTGCCGCTACGCGCTCCTGCGAACTTGCCGCGGCAACCCCGGCCAGCACATCCCCCGAACGCAGTTCGTTGGCTTTAGCCAGTACCTCTTTTACATCCTTAAACTGATAAACATTGCCGAACAATGTGGTCTTTAGTTTCATAAGTCGTTCCCTCAGGAAGGAAATGCGAGTGATTTCACCGTCACCGGCACAACCGATCCGCCAAAAAGAGGCGTACCAATGTCGATATAGTCTCCCGCCCGCACGACCACCTCATCGATGACCGCCAGCGGAAGTTGCGGTAACTGTGGGCGCAATAACATGCCCAGCGCTTTACCAAAATCCTGCTCGGCCACCACCAGCAGGGGATGTGGATTGGGATAACGCGCGACAAAAGCCGTCAGCGCGTTGATGACCGTGAGTAATGCGGCGTAACGCACCGGAAGCGTGGAGGGAAGCGCCAGCACGTAAGCGTCGGTTTGCGGGTCGAGATCAAGCTGGAGAAGCGCCTGCCGCCAGGCGTTCACCAAATCGGCGTCATCCTGCGGGATCGCCACCGGCAGGTTGCGCAGCGGCAGTTGGACGTCTTCCAGCCAGATAGTACTGCCGGAAAGCGAGAGCGTATGGGCCCCCGCGCCAATCACCGTGGCGCGTACGGTTTGCGCCGGAAACTGCACGTTCATCTCGCGCAGACGCGGGTGCTCATGCAGCGCGGTCGCCAGCAGCGGCCCGATATCAGAAAAGCAGAACGGATCGGCAGGTTGGTTGCGGTAGCATTCACCTACTCCACCGGAAAGGGTGATCACCTCCGGCGTAATATCGGCGGGCAGCAGCCCGGTTTGCATCAGCGATTGCGCCAGCGGCGAGAGCGCGCCAGTGATAACCTCGACGATGAGATCCGCCATCCGCCGCGCCACCTGCCCCAACTGTGCGGCAGCTAAGGCGCGAGCATCAGTACCCGAACCGAACACCTCATCGATAATCATCTGCCCCGGCTGATGGGCATAAACCACGCGCCCCTGAGCGTCGGTTTCCAGCAGGCGACCACCGACGTTAAGGCAGGCGGTGCCGCTGACTTTTCCCGCGTCAAACAGCGCGTAGTTAGACGTGCCGCCGCCGATATCAATATTCAGCACCCGGCACATCCGCTGCTCAGACAGGCTTTGCGCCCCGGCGCCGTAACCGGCAATGACCGATTCCAGATGCGGCCCGGCGCTGGCGACCACAAAGTCGCCCAGCGACTGCGAGAGCGCCATGACCGCCGGACGGGCGTTGCGGGTTTTGGCGCTTTCGCCGGTGATAATGATAGCCCCTGAGTCCACCGATTCAGGCGCGATGCCTGCGGCCTGATACTGAGCCAGAATCAGCGCTTTAAGTTCTGCCTCTTTCAGACCGCCCTGCTTATCCACGGGCGTAAAGAAGACCGGGCTTTGCCAGCTAATGTCGCGTTTGATGAATTCGTAGCGCGGCACCTGCGACACCGCCGCACGGTTAACCAACTCCAGGCGCGAGAAGATCACCTGCGTGGTGGTGGTGCCGATATCGATACCGACGCTCAGTAGCTGGCGAGTGTTCACGATTGCGCCTCCGCTTCGGTTTTCACCTGGGCGGCGTCATCTTTCGGCACCAGCATCATCGCCACGCCAATCGCCGTCACGCCGCCGATCAGCTTGCCGACAATCATCGGGAAGATCATGGCGTTCATGTTGGCAGCGGCGAAGCCTAAATGGTCGACCAGCGCGAACGCCGCAGAGACGGCAAATGCGCAGTTAATCACTTTGCCGCGGGTATCCATCTGCTTCATCATGCCGAACATGGGGATATTGTTCGCCAGGGTCGCTACCATGCCTGCCGCCGCAATATTATTTACGTTCAGCAGCTTACCGACATTCATCAACGGTTTTTCAAACCAGCGGGTCAGTAACAGCACCATCGGATACGCGCCGAGCAGCACGCAGGAGATAGAGCCGATCACTTCAATGGCGCGCATCACTTCGCCGGGTTTGTCGCCTGGCGCCATAAAGATCGGGTCGAGCCCCGGAATCAACTCCCAGCCCAACAGGAATTTAACCACCGCAGCCGCCAGACCGATGGTGATCAGCGCCACCAGAAATTTGGCGAAAATCTGGAAACCGTTGATCATTTTTTCCGGGATGAACTTCAGCCCCAGCGCTACCAGCACCGCGACGATCAATACCGGGATCATGTTCATCAGGATCAGCGCGAAGGTAAACTCCACTGGCTGACCATTGATCTGCACACCTGAGTACATGGCGATCAACCCCCCCGCAATGCAGCCAATGGGAATGGTGACGATACCCGCCAGTACGCCAAGCGCCAGGTAGCGGCGGTCAGACGGTTCGATAATGCCGAGCGCCACCGGAATGGAGAACACAATGGTCGGCCCCATCATCGACCCAAGTATTAACCCTGAGTATAGCCACGCCGCGACATCACCGCCGGCCAGCTCTTTGGCGAGGAAGAATCCGCCCATATCACAAGCCAGTAGCGTACCCGCGAACATGGATGGGTTCGCGCCCAGCATTTCGTATACCGGGATAATAACCGGCCCCAGTACATGCGCCAGCACCGGCGCCAGCGCGGTCATACCAACCATCGCCAGTCCCAACGCGCCCATCGCCATAAAGCCCTCTTCAAACTGGCCGCCAGACTCCTCGATACTCTTGCCAAATTTACCGAGGAAGCGCGCCGACCCGCCGAACTGCGACAGGATCCTGTCCACGGCGGCAATCAGCATAAAGAACATCATGATGTACATGATGATTTCGTTAATTCCCATAGCCCCTACTCCCTGTCATTTTTGATTTGTAAGCCGGATAAGACGTTTACGTCGCCTCCGGCATTAACGCCGTGTTATTGCCGGATGGCGATGCGAGCACCTTATCCGGCCTACAGCATTACCCGGCAGCCGCGTACAGGTCGATAATCTGTGCCTGTGTGGCGGTGCGTGGGTTACTGCGCAGACAAATATCCTCCAGCGCGGCTTGCGCCCACGCGCTGTAGTGTTCGGGTTTGGCGCCAGCGTCAGCCAGCCGTTTGCTCTGCCCCACTTCGGCAATCAGCTCGCACACCGCCGCAATCGCATCGCGATCGTCCGATTTCTTATTGGTTAACGCCCGACCGATTTGACTGAAGCGCTCGCGGCATACCATCCGGTTAAAGCCCATGACTGTCGGCAGCAGCATGGCGTTGGCCTGGCCGTGCGGAATATGCAGCGCCGCCCCTGGCTGGTGCGCCATCGCATGACACAGCCCCAGACCGGCGCTGGAAAAGGCCATTCCCGCCATACAGGAGGCCAGCAACATATTTTCACGCGCCGCCAGATCCTGCCCATAGCCGACGGCCTTCGGCAGCGATTTGCCAATCATCGCTATCGCGCCAATCGCCAGGCTGTCGGTAAACGGCGTGGCGTTGAGCGCGCTGTAGGCCTCAATCGCATGCGTCAGCGCATCGATACCGGTCATCGCCGTCACATTTGGCGGAACGCCTTCGGTCACGGCAGCATCAAGAATCGCCACATCCGGCATTAGTGACGCGTGTGCCAGCACCTGCTTGCGCCCGCTGACCGCGTCGATAATCACCGTCACGTTGGTGGTTTCTGAACCGGTTCCGGCGGTGGTCGGCACCGCAATCAGCGGCAGACGCGGGCGTAATGTACTGCGCTCGGTCATGGCGCTCAGCGTCTGGTCAGGGTTAGTCACCAGCAGGGCGACCGCTTTCGCCGCGTCCAACACCGAACCGCCGCCAAAGGCCACTACGCCGTCGCACGCCGCCTCACGCAGTTGCGCCACCGCCGCGCAGACATCGGTGATGCACGGCTCGCCTGGCGGACACGGCCAGACCGTCATCGCCACGCCTTTCATCGCCAGGCTGCGTGCCAGCGGCGCGGTCATTCCCGCCTGATGCAGGAAGCTGTCGACCATCACAAACAAATGGCTTACGCCCCGCGCTTGCGCTTCCTGCCCGCAGGCGCCGAGCGCCCCAAGCCCGCACAGCGTGACCGGCGGTACGCTGAACGTTTTCACCCGTTGCAGATTCAGGGTGTTGAATGCCTGAAACAGCGCCGTCTGTAGTTCAGCTTGCATAGAGTCCCTCCGCTTTCGCTCTCCCGCTGTTAGCTATCGCCAGCGGGGTCATAAACAGGCTGTGCTGCGGTAAATGCACCTGTAACTCCGGGAAACGCTGGCGAAATAACGCCTCCACGCCCGGCTGCATACAGGAACCGCCCGCCAGCCATAAATCAGCAATTCCTTGCCCTTCAATGTGGCGAGCAACGATCTCCGCCATCTTTTCGTACACCGGCTTCACTACCGGCCAAATCTCCTGCGCATTGCTGCGCTTGTACTGTTCCGCCTCTTCTAGGGGAATACGGCGGTTGCCCGCCAGCGTCAGGGAGATATGGTGCCCGCCAGTGGCTTCATCGGCGGAGTAAGTCACCTTGCCCTGTTTGACGATGGCAATGCCGGTAGTGCCGCCGCCAATATCCACCACGCCTGCATTATCAAGCGCCAGCAGATCCGCCACCGCCGTCGGTTCATCCAGTACGTGGCTGACTTCTAACCCAGCAGACTCCAGCACGTTGATCGAAATACGCGGGTCGGTGCCCGGTGGGAACGAGGTCGCCGCGTGGGTAAAGCGGCAGCCGAGCTGCTGTTCAAGGGTGTCGAGATGGCGGCGCACGAGGGTGACGGCGCCGAAGAAATCCCAGACGATGCCGTCACGCACAACGTCGGCCCAGTCAAGGCACACCGCCACCGGCTGGGCGTTGCCGTCGACCACCATCGACACCACGTCGCAGGTGCCCAAATCGACGCCCAGCCACAGCGGTGTGTCGCTGGCGGCGGGCGTCTGGTTACACAGGGCCGCCGCTTTTTGCAGTCTTGGGGTGAGCCAGAGTTGTTCGTCGTGCGCCATGAGTCATCCCTTATACAATGCGAAACGCATCCACCAGCACGCATCGACGCAGCCGCACAAAGGTACGCGCGCTGGTCACCCCTTCGCCGGTTGGCGTAGTGATAGTCATGGTGGTCCAGCCTTCTCCGCCCAATCCAAGCCCGGCAATGCACGGCCCGTTTTTGACGAAAATGCTGGTGTCGATGGCGTTCGCCATCTGGTTCATGTTGTCGATATTGCGCGAGTGCATCGCCGCCGTATGGTGGCAACCGCCTTCAAGTTGTACCGCCAGGGCGATGGCATCTTCGACGTTGGCGACCCGCACCACCGGCAGTACCGGCATCATCATTTCAGTGACGGCAAACGGATGGTTAGCTGGCGTTTCCACAAATAGCAGGCGCGTTTGATCCGGGACGTTCAGGCCAATGGCTGCGGCGATTTTGCCCGCGTCACGACCGACCCAGTCACGGCTGACGGTGCCTTTGCCGCGCTCATCAATATTCTTCAGCAGCACCGGCTGGAGCTGTTCGGCCTGAGCGGCAGTCAGTTTCACCGCGTGCTGACCTTCCATCAGACGCATCAGCTCGTCGGCGACGCTATCCACCACAATCAGCACTTTTTCGTCGGCACAGATGATGTTGTTATCAAACGACGCGCCTTTGACGATGGATTGTGCGGCGCGCGGCAGGTCGGCGGTCTCATCCACCACCACCGGGGGATTGCCGGCACCGGCGGCGATCAGGCGTTTATTAGTATGTTTGCGCGCCGCGTCCACCACCGCTTCGCCGCCGGTCACCACCAGCAGGCCAATACCGGGGTACTTGAACAGCCGCTGGGCGGTTTCGATATCCGGGTTCGCCACGGTGACCAGCAGATTTTCCGGGCCGCCGGCGGCGACCACCGCCTGATTGAGGAGGGTGATTGCCCGCTGAGAGACCTTTTTCGCCGCCGGATGCGGGGCAAACACGACGCTGTTGCCTGCGGCAATCAGGCTGATGGCGTTATTGATCACCGTCGCCGCCGGATTGGTGGACGGCGTGACCGAGGCCACCACGCCCCACGGCGCATTTTCAATCAATGTCAGGCCGTTATCGCCGGTCAGCACCTGCGGAGATAAACACTCGACGCCCGGCGTGCCGCGCGCCTGCGCCACGTTTTTGGCAAATTTATCGTCAACGCGTCCCATGCCGGTTTCGCTGACGGCAAGTTCCGCTAATTCTCGGGCGTGTTTTTCGCCCGCCTCGCGAATGGCATGAATGGCAAGCTGGCGCATCGCCACGCTCTTCAGCCCCTGCTGGGCCCGTTTTGCTGCCGCCACTTCGTCATCCAGGGAGGCAAAAACGCCCATCTCATGAACAGTGCTGGCCGGCTGGCTGCTGTCTTTCATTTTCAGCAGCACCGCTTTCACCACCTGTTCAATATCCTGTTGATTCATGATGTTCAGTCCTATTTATGGAAAACCACTTTCCCGCCAGCCACCACTTCATCGACGATGCCAATGACGCACAGATCGACCGGTGATAATTCGCTGCGATGCGCCTGGCGCGCGGAACTGCCGCTGACCAGCAGTACCCACTCTCCGGTTCCCGCCCCGATACTGTCGATAGCGACGGCACACTGCCCGTCGGGGTTGCCCTGGGCATCGATCATTTCCACCATCAGCAATTTGTCATGCGCCAGTCCCTGATGGCGGACGGTACATACGATTTGTCCTGTGACGACTGCCAGTTTCATATCCGCCTCCATGGATTGCCCGTTGGGTCGTAGGCCTTGAATCTGCGCACTATCAGGCAATGGCGCGCATTCATGCCGGATGGCGACGCTGCGCGTCTTATCCGGCCTACCATCAAATGTTGCTGCGCCTTTGAAGCTGATCGGGAACACTTCTTCCAGATCGCCGTGCGGGCGTGGAATCACGTGTACAGAGACCAGCTCGCCAATGCGCTGCGCCGCAGCGGCGCCAGCATCGGTTGCGGCTTTGCACGCCGCCACGTCGCCACGCACCATGGCCGTACACAGGCCACCGCCAATCTGCTTCACACCGACCAGCTTCACGCGTGCGGCTTTTACCATCGCATCTGAGGCCTCAATCAGCGCAACTAGGCCCCGGGTTTCAATCATTCCTAATGCTTCCATCGTGTTTTCCTCTCATTAAAGGGGTCCAGAACGGGACCGTTCATTCAACCAGTGTGTGTAAGCTGCGTTCGCGGCTCACGTCAGCCTGGCGCGGCACGGCTGCCACCAACGCCAGTTCGATAATTTCCTGCACGCTACAGCCTCGGGAGAGGTCGTGAAGCGGCGCGGCAAGCCCCTGAATTAGCGGCCCAACAGCGCGATAGCCTCCCAGACGCTGAGCGATTTTGTAGCCAATATTGCCCGCCTCCAGCGACGGGAAAATCATCACGTTGGCGCGGCCTTGCAGCGGGCTGTCAGGCGCTTTTTGCGCGGCGACCTCCGGTACGAAAGCGGCGTCAAACTGCAATTCACCGTCCACAAGCAGTTGCGGCGCACGTTCGCGAACGAACTCTGTCGCCTGCTGCACGTTGGCAACATTGGGGTGACGGGCGCTGCCGTTGCTTGAAAATGACAGCATCGCCACGCGCGGCTCTTCGCCGGTAATGGCCCGCCAGGTGTCGGCGCTGGCGATAGCGATATCCGCCAGCTGCGCCGCCGTCGGCTGCGGCACTACGCTGCAATCGGCGAACCCTAATGCCGGGCCGGCATACTGCGGCAGCATCAGGAAAATAGACGATAATGTTTTGCACCCGGGTTGCAGGCCAATCACCCGCAGCCCTGCGCGCAGCACGTTCGCCGTTGACGACAGGTTGCCTGCGATACACACATCAGCCTCACCGGCGCTCACCATGGCGGCAGCGAACATTAGCGGGTCGCTAAGCTTTTCCACTGCGTCCGGCGGCGTTTTTTCTCCGGCACGGGCAAGCCAGCGTTGCGCAAAACGCTGGCGCATACTCAGGTTGCTGTGTGGGTCGATGACCTGAATGCCATCCATCGCCATACGATGACTCAGGGCAAACTGACGCAGCGCAAACGGACTGGCGACCAGAACGGGGCGAGCCAGACCGCACTGTTGCAGGTAATGCGCCGCTTTCAGCACGCGTTCGTCCAGCGCATCGGGAAAGACGACTCTGGCGGGGGCGCGTACCGCCAGTTCGCGGGCGCGTTCAATGATCATGGCTTCTCTCCCAACCGTTGTTGAATTTGGGCGACCGTCAGCGGATGTTTCGCCACGCTCAAAATCATCATCACGTAAACCGTGCTGGAGAGACGGTTTAGCGCCTGTAAAATGTCCGGGCGCAAGACCTCAAAACTACGGGTAATAAACACTTGTGCGGCGAGGGTTTCCGTTTCGCGGACTTTGGTTCGCAGCAGATTAAGCAGCGCCGCATCGCGACCGTGGCTGGCCTCCGGCACCAGGTGATCGTGGTCGAGATAGCGCAGCGGCTGGTGGGAAAGCCGATGCAGCTCATCCTCGTTCAGCCCGACGATAGACTGCGCCGCCAGCGGTTCATCTATAGCGTCGGCGCGCATAATGTTGCCCAGCCGCGAGCGGATATCGAAAAGCCACGGCTGCCAGGGTTCCGCCAGTTCGATTTGTAGCCACACGGTCAGCGCGATGGCGCTGTCGAGCGCGGCGCGAAAGCCGAGGCGCGGGTCGCTTTTGGCGACCATTTTGTCCGCCGTCAGATGGGTCAGCGTATCGGGCTTTTTCACCACCGGCTGGCGGCACAGTTCACAGCAGGCCTGTGGGTGCGTATCGCTACTGGTTAAGCCATGTACCGGCTGCTGTTCGTCATCATCGACAAACAGCCGGCCTTGCTGATCCAGAAACTTAATGCGCAGGCGACGACTTTCCAGCAGTTCCCGGGCCGAGGGCGTCAGTCGTGCGTCAGCGGGCAGATGGATTTCCGATCCTTCGCTGAGCGTATGATTCGCTCTGAGCCACGTTTCGGTGATGAAATCGTTCATACGGATTGCCAGTTTGCAGGCCAGGCGACGTACAGAAAGCGCACGGACGTTGGCGTGCCAAATTCAATGCTGGAGCCTTTAGGGATGAACATGACATCTCCGGCTTTGGCAATCATGGTTTCGCCTTCATGGCGTACGTGCAGTTCACCCTCCAGCACCATGTCGATTTCGTCGTAGTTCAGCGTCCACGGGAAAAAGGCGTTGTCCCACTGCATAAACCCGGCGGCCATGCTGCTGCCATCCTGCTCTGTAACCAGATCGGTTAAGCCGACGCAGTGCGGTTCGGCGCCGTCGAAGCGGCCAAATTTCACGCTGCTGCCGTCAATGACTTTCACGCCGCCTTTACCCGTGACGGAGGTAAAGCTCGGCTGCATCGTCCCCAGTTCCAGCGACTGCTTTTCCTTGAGCACTTTTTCCATCAACTGCGCCACCAGGCTTTCAGTAAACTGCCCTTCCGGGCGCTGCGCGATGATGGCTTCCCGAATGCGCTGGCTTTCGCTTTTACACGCCTGCGCCGATGTGGATGCCGGGACGGACTCGTCGCATTCGGTAATCGTGAAGCCCAGTAGTTCCGCCACTTCGCGAGCCTCCGGGGTAATAATGCTGGCGCGCAGCACTACCGACATCGCCTGTTCGCCGCGGGCGTGGGCCGCACGAATATCGTTAGCTGTGATAAGTTTTTTCACCTGCCTCTTCCTCCTGTTCACTGAGAGCCGCCAGATAATCCACCAACTGCCGCACGCTTTGCGGGTCGTGGCCGTTGAGCTCGAAAATCGGCTCCCGGAATCCAATCTCGCAAAGCAACTGCCGCGTAGCGGCGACGTCGGCATCCGGCATGTCCGTTTTGCTGATAACGGCGATATGTCGTTTACGGGTTCCAACATCCAATAACCCGGCAGGTAAGCGACTTTCTTTATCGTTTGCCGCGTGGACATAAATCAGCGTGTCCACATCCTGCAACGTGGTAATTAAGGCGTGATACCAACGGGGATGGCTAAAATATTCACCCGGCGTATCGATATCGCCATGATCATTAAATTCCACGGCCTGCGTTTTTCTGGCGAGGGAATAATTTCCCCGTAACGCGTTAAAAAGCGTTGTCTTTCCGGCGCCGACCGCGCCGACAAAAGCAATACGTTTCATTACCGCCACCAATTAACTTTTTGTTAACTCACACAGGGTGAAGTTTAATAATCGCCCCAGCCCGCTGACCGTCTGTAATAGCGCTTCTTCTACTGCGCCGACGGTGCCATAAATCACCAGCGCGCCGCTAAATCTGTCGAGAAAACCGATGTGTACATCCGCAGCCTTCATCGCTAAATCGCCAGCGATCATGGCCGTTTCCCCCGGCGTTAAGGTCATAATGCCAATCGCGCCAGCATCGGGAACGCCGATCTTTTTCGCCAGTTCTTCACCAGGGTGCGCAATGAGATGCGCCAGCGTGACCTGTTTGCCCGGCACAAATTCCTGAATAATGCGTTCTTTATTCATTGCTCACCGTCTCCACTGAAACTGCCGTCATCGTGGCAATTTTTTGTCGGAGTAAATAACAAAATTCGGCAAGGTGATGTAAAAGGTGAGGTAGATCACTAAGAGAAAGAAAATAAAAGGGACTTCTGTCGAAGGTGTTAACGATAAATATCGTGGTGCATCACATTTTCAGGCGTCATTCTGAATTTAAGCTTGTTCCGCAATAAATACCCACCGGCTATTCTTTGTATTACTATTATTGATAAAAATAATGCGTATCACTCGATTTGTGCATAGTACAGATTCAGTGAAATAAGTAGGGGTAACGCAATAGGTTCCAGAATATCCCCACCCGAGCCTTTCATACCATGGCGAAGCCCAGCGGCGCATAAAATAAATATCCTCCGGCATAGCCGGAGGTTTTTCTGATGCGCCTGTAAGGCTCTCTTACCAGCCGCGCCCTAACAGGCGCATACGATCTGACATTTGCATCAAACTTCGTTACTTACGGCCCGTAAACAGGCTGCCCGGATACGGGATCGATAATTGCTCACCCATTTTATCCTCTTCAAGCTGGTGCTTTATGTAGTCCTGTATCTTCGCCGTATTCTTACCCACCGTATCGACATAGTACCCTCTGCACCAGAACTCCCTGTTCCTGTATTTGAATTTTAGATCCCCAAACTGCTCGTAAAGCATCAGACTACTTTTACCCTTCAGATATCCCATGAAACTCGACACACTCATCTTCGGCGGGATCTCCAGAAGCATGTGAATATGATCTGCACAACATTCTGCTTCCAGAATTCGTACGTTTTTCCATTCACACAATTTTCTTAATATGCTGCCTACTGCCCTACGCTTCTCTCCATAGAACGCTTGTCTTCGGTATTTGGGCGCGAAAACTATGTGATATTTACAGTTCCATCGGGTGTGCGCTAAGCTCTTTTCGTCCCTCATTGGGACCCCCTTTTGATTTCTTGTTGAACTTTTGCAGTTGCCAGACCGCAAGATGTTTTAACAAATCAAAAGGGGTTTTAATAACTGGCTTAAAGCTGAAAGCTTTCCGGAACCCCCAGCCTAGCTGGGGGTTTTCCATAGACAAAAAAGCGCAGGAGAACCTGCGCCAGAAGAGAGAGTAATGCGTTATTAAAGCGGCGTGGTTTGCGCTTCAACTACCGCTAACGCCACCATATTCACGATACGGCGTACAGAGGCGATCGGCGTTAATACATGTACCGGTTTAGACACGCCCATCAGGACCGGGCCGACCGTGACGCCTTCGGAACTGGAGACGCGGAGTAAGTTGTAACTAATGCGGGCGGCTTCCATATTCGGCATCACCAGAATATTGGCGGCTCCCTTCAGCGGACTATCCGGCATCCGGTCATTACGAATACTTTCCACCAACGCCGCATCACCGTGCATCTCACCGTCAATCATCAGATCGGGCGCTCGTTCGCGTACCCGCTCAAGGGTTTCGCGCATTTTGCTGGCGGACAGCGAATTTGAGGAACCAAAGTTAGAGTGCGACAACAGCGCGACTTTCGGCTCAATACCAAAGCGGCGAACGGTTTCCGCCGCCATTACGGCGATCTCCGCCAACTGTTCCGGCGTGGGATCTTCGTTAACATAAGTATCGGCGATAAAAGTGTTGCCGCTTGGCAGCAGTAAGGCGTTCATCGCCCCTGCCGTATGCACGCCGTCACGGTAGCCAAAGACGGCTTTCACGACGCTGAAATGCTCATGGTAGTCGCCGATGGTGCCGCAGATCATCGCATCCGCTTCTCCACGCTGCACCATGATCGCGCCAATGGCCGTATGGTTGCCGATCATCGCACGCTGCGCCTGTTCCTGAGTTACCCCGCGACGCTTCATGATCTGGTAATACTCGCTCCAGTACTCTTTGAAGCGCGGATCGGATTCATTATTCACGATCTCGAAATCAACGCCCGCTTTGATCTGTAACCCCAGTTTCTGGATACGCATTTCGATCACGCTCGGACGCCCGATCAGGATGGGCTTCGCCAGCCCCAGGGTTATCAACTCCTGGGTTGCGTGCAGCACGCGCGCCTCTTCCCCTTCCGGCAGCACTACGCGCTTCGGATCTTTGCGTGCCTGCGAGAAGATCGGCTTCATGAACAGGTTAGTTTTGTAGACAAACTCGGTCAGTTTATCGATATAGGCATCAAAGTCAGCAATCGGGCGCGTCGCCACGCCGGAATCCATTGCCGCTTTCGCGACCGCCGGAGCGATTTTGACAATCAGACGCGGGTCAAACGGTTTCGGAATAATGTATTCCGGCCCAAAGCTCAGGTCCTGATCGCCATAGGCCGAGGCCACCACTTCGCTCTGTTCGGCGTGCGCCAGCTCGGCAATCGCACGGACCGCCGCCAGTTTCATCTCTTCGTTGATCGCCGTCGCGCCGACGTCCAGTGCGCCGCGGAAGATAAACGGGAAGCACAATACGTTGTTCACCTGGTTCGGATAGTCGGAACGACCGGTACAGATGATGGCGTCCGGACGCACTTCTTTCGCCAGCGGCGGCAGAATTTCCGGTTCCGGGTTAGCCAGCGCCAGAATCATTGGCGCGCGGGCCATTTTCTTCACCATCTCCTGAGTCAGCACTTTCGGGCCTGAACAGCCGAGGAAAATATCCGCGCCGTCAATGACCTCATCCAGCGTGCGCTTGCCGCTGTCGTCTACCGCATAGGCCGCTTTGGTCTCCGCCATATTCGGCTCACGGCCTTTGTAAATAACGCCCTTAGAGTCGCACACCACGATGTTGTGCTTCTGCATCCCCAACGCGACCAGCAGGTTCATACAAGCGATTGCCGCCGCCCCTGCGCCGGAGACGACCATCCGCACGTCGGAAATATTTTTCTCTACGACTCGCAGGCCATTAAGAATGGCGGCCGTACTGATGATCGCCGTTCCGTGCTGATCGTCATGGAAAACCGGGATGTTCATGCGCTCGCGCAGTTTCTGCTCAATATAGAAACATTCCGGCGCTTTAATGTCTTCGAGGTTAATGCCGCCAAAGGTCGGCTCCAGCGCTGCGACCACATTGATAAATTTGTCCGGATCAAGCTCATCGACTTCAATGTCAAACACATCGATGCCGGCGAATTTTTTAAACAGAACGCCTTTGCCTTCCATGACCGGCTTGCCGGCCAGCGCGCCGATGTTGCCTAACCCCAGCACCGCTGTACCGTTGGAAATGACCGCGACAAGGTTGCCGCGCGCGGTGTATTTGTAGGCTGCCAGCGGATCTTTTTCGATTTCCAGGCAGGGCGCCGCCACGCCTGGCGAGTAAGCCAACGCCAGATCGCGTTGGGTGGCAAGGGGCTTAGTCGGAGAAACCTGAATTTTACCGGGTACCGGAAATTCGTGGAAATCAAGGGCGCTTTGTTTTAACTGCTCATCCATTTTGTTGTTCCTTTCACGTATCGTTCAAAAAGTGACGCGGCCTGGTGCGCCGCACATTATCACCGTACTGCGCAACACAAACTTTGAAGGTCTGCAAACTATCACGACGCGGCGCAAGAGTTTGTTATCAACTTATAACAGCCATGTTACCTGCTTATACCAGCAATACCATGCCTGTCTGCTATGCTTTTTGGTTATGTAGTGTATCAATCTTTCAGAAGTGTGAATCAACACACTCATCTAACACTTTACTTTTCAAGGAGTATTTCCTATGAACCAGCTAGACGGCATCAAACAATTCACTACCGTCGTCGCCGACAGCGGCGACATCGAGTCCATCCGCCACTACCAGCCGCAGGATGCCACGACAAATCCCTCTTTACTGTTAAAAGCCGCCGGGCTTGAGCAGTATGGTCATTTGATTGAGGATGCGATTGCCTGGGGAAAAAAACACGGCGGTACGCAGGAACAGCAGGTTGCGGCAGCCAGCGATAAACTGGCGGTTAATTTTGGCGCGGAAATACTGAAAAGTATTCCCGGTCGCGTCTCCACTGAAGTCGACGTGCGGTTATCGTTCGATAAAGAAAAAAGTATCGAGAAAGCACGCCATCTGGTGGATCTCTACCAGCAGCAGGATGTTGATAAATCACGCATTCTGATCAAGCTCGCCGCGACCTGGGAAGGTATTCGCGCCGCCGAACAGCTCGAAAAAGAAGGCATTAATTGCAACCTGACGTTGTTGTTCTCTTTTGCCCAGGCGCGCGCCTGCGCCGAAGCGGGCGTCTATTTAATCTCTCCGTTCGTGGGCCGAATTTACGACTGGTATCAGGCGCGTAGTCCGCTGGAGCCGTATGTCGTGGAGGAAGATCCCGGCGTGAAATCGGTACGCAATATCTACGATTACTTTAAACAGCATCGCTATGAAACCATCGTGATGGGTGCAAGTTTCCGCCGTACTGAGCAAATCCTCGCGCTAACCGGCTGCGATCGACTGACTATCTCCCCTAACCTGCTTAAAGAGCTGAAAGAAAAAGAAGAACCGGTGATCCGTAAACTGGTGCCTTCCTCGCAGATGTTCCACCGTCCTACGCCAATGACGGAAGCGGAGTTCCGCTGGGAACATAATCAGGACGCGATGGCCGTAGAGAAGCTGTCGGAAGGTATCCGCCTTTTCGCCGTTGACCAGCGCAAACTGGAAGACCTGCTTGCCGCCAAACTATAAACCTTGCATGGAGTGATTTATGTCCCGTAAAGACCTTGCCAATGCGATTCGTGCGCTGAGCATGGATGCCGTTCAAAAAGCCAATTCCGGGCACCCCGGCGCGCCGATGGGGATGGCGGATATCGCTGAAGTGCTATGGAACGATTTTCTTAAACATAACCCCACCGATCCGACCTGGTATGACCGTGATCGTTTTATCCTTTCCAACAGTCACGCCTCCATGCTGCTCTATAGTCTGCTGCATTTAACCGGGTATGACCTGCCGCTGGAGGAGCTAAAAAACTTCCGTCAACTGCACTCTAAAACGCCTGGTCACCCGGAGATTGGCTATACGCCTGGCGTTGAAACCACCACCGGGCCGCTGGGCCAGGGGCTGGCGAATGCCGTCGGGCTGGCGATTGCCGAGCGTACGTTAGGCGCACAGTTCAACCGGCCGGACCATGAGATTGTCGACCACTACACCTATGTCTTTATGGGCGACGGCTGTCTGATGGAGGGGATCTCGCATGAGGTGTGTTCGCTGGCTGGTACGCTGGGACTGGGCAAACTGATCGGCTTTTACGATCACAACGGCATCTCCATTGATGGCGAAACCGAAGGCTGGTTTACCGACGATACAGCCAAACGTTTTGAAGCCTACCACTGGCATGTCGTGCATGACATTGACGGGCACGCTCCGGAGGCGGTGAAAAAAGCCATTCTGGAAGCCCAGAGCGTAAAAGATAAACCTTCGCTAATTATCTGTCGGACGGTGATAGGTTTTGGCTCGCCGAATAAAGCCGGGAAGGAGGAGTCGCACGGCGCGGCGCTGGGCGAAGAAGAGGTGGCGCTGACCCGCCAGAAGCTGGGATGGCATCATCCGGCGTTTGAGATCCCAAAAGAGATTTACCGCGCGTGGGATGGCCGTGAAAAAGGCGAGAAAGCGCAGCAGCAGTGGCAGGAAAAGTTTGCTGCTTATGAGAAGGCTTATCCTGAGCTGGCCGCGGAGTTTACCCGCCGGATGAGCGGCGGATTGCCGGAGGCATGGGAATCCGCCACGCAAAAATTTATTAACGACTTGCAGGCTAATCCGGCCAAAATCGCCACCCGTAAAGCATCGCAAAATACGCTCAATGCCTATGGTCCCCTGTTGCCGGAACTGTTGGGCGGATCGGCGGATCTGGCGCCGAGCAACCTGACTATCTGGAAAGGTTTGACCTCGTTGAAAGAGGATCCGGCAGGTAATTACATCCACTATGGCGTGCGCGAATTCGGCATGACCGCCATTGCCAACGGCATCGCCCACCACGGCGGCTTTGTACCGTATACCGCCACGTTTCTGATGTTTGTCGAATATGCGCGTAACGCGGCGCGTATGGCGGCCTTAATGAAAGCCCGGCAGATTATGGTCTATACCCACGACTCCATCGGTTTGGGCGAAGATGGCCCGACGCACCAGGCCATGGAACAACTGGCGAGCCTGCGCTTAACGCCTAACTTCAGCACCTGGCGTCCCTGCGATCAGGTTGAGGCGGCAGTCGGTTGGAAGCTGGCCATTGAACGTCAGCACGGGCCGACGGCGTTGATTCTCTCGCGGCAGAATCTGGCGCAGGTGGAACGCACGCCGGAACAGGTGAAAGCGATTGCCCGCGGCGGTTATATTCTGAAAGATAGCGGCGGCAAGCCGGATATCATTCTGATCGCTACCGGATCGGAAATGGAAATTACCCTCCAGGCGGCGGAAAAATTGACTGGCGAGGGGCATAACGTTCGGGTGGTGTCGTTGCCTTCAACGGATATTTTCGATGCGCAGGACGAGGCATATCGCGAATCAGTGCTACCGGCGCACGTAACCGCCCGCGTCGCGGTGGAGGCCGGTATAGCCGACTACTGGTATAAATATGTTGGCCTAAAAGGCGCAATTATCGGCATGACGGGATACGGTGAATCCGCCCCGGCTGACAAACTGTTCCCGTATTTTGGCTTTACCGTGGAAAATATTGTGGAAAAAGCCCGCCGGGTGCTGAACATCAAAGGCTAAGGCGGGCGTTAGCAACACAGACTTTGCACAGTCTGCAGACCTGTTCTGTAGGCTGTGCAAAATTACTTCGTAGACTCAGGCGCATCTGACTGCCCGATGACGACCTCATCAATGGATTTATGGCACATCAGGCAAAAGGCCTTTTTTTTATGCGCCTGCAATGTTGAATCCCACGCCGCTGATCCGCCTTCTTTATTCACTTTTTCTCTTATCGCCGCCAGCCGATCTATTTCATAATAAGCGCTCAGGCAGCCACAATGGGGGCATAATACGGGGCCATTATTTATTTTCATACTATTTCCTGCTGTGGTGAGGCTATCGGGTAAAGTAACAATCCTACCGTAACGTAGCAATCTCTATACCATAAATGAAACCTCAATAGGTGTATCCCTATTCTGAAAAGGGGATAACAACCAGGATTCAACGCGTGATCCACAGCGTAGGCCAGGCATCCGGCCCGTGCCAGCTATCGCAGCTCGGTTCTTCGGCATAACGTACCAGACGAAAACGATCGCCATCATAGCGCCAGCGCGTCTGGATACCACAGTCGGTTAACCCCCGCCCTTTCGCCAACGTCACCAGCTCGCGCGTTTTCTCGTCAAAGAAGGCGTTCATCAACTCCATGTCATTACTTTCGACGCCGCGATTAAACGGCAGCCGCAAACGTACGGCGCGCGAGACGAGCGTTTTTTTGCGTGAAACTACCCAGGCGAGATCAATAGTGTTATAGGCGCCGGCTTCGCAGTTAACAATCAATAACGCTTTATCATCCGTCAACGCGCTGACCTGCGTCTCGCGACGCAGCGGGTCAAGCGAACAACGAATGCCGTTTACCCGCCATGCGGCGTAGTCCAGCAGATCGTCGCGTTCTTCCTCACTCAGCGGTACGGGCGTTGGATTAATAACGGCGATCCCCTTTAATGCCGGTGCCGGGGGCACGCTGAGCGGCGGTTCGTTTCCTTTTTCAATCCAGGCGGTTTCGCTGCCCACACGTTTTTGTTGCGCGTCGATAAACAGTAATGCCGCTTTTAATCCCGCCAGCGAAAGCGTCTGAACGCCGTTTTTTAAGGTGATGGCCTGCGCATCCTGAATCGTCTGTAAAAATGCGGTGATGGTGGCAGGATCGCCGGTCATGAGATGCCAGGGCGACACGCGCCAGTGTGAACTGTTGAACGAAAG
The DNA here is from genome assembly GCF_039650795.1 of Salmonella sp. K21076. Lineage (NCBI taxonomy): Bacteria > Pseudomonadati > Pseudomonadota > Gammaproteobacteria > Enterobacterales > Enterobacteriaceae > Salmonella > Salmonella sp. K21076. The sequence goes on along the minus strand of NZ_JBCLYA010000045.1, from coordinate 165,361 downwards.
CGGTTTGCCATCCAGCAATAAGCGAGGCGCAATTGCGGCTTCTTTAGCGTCGGGCGGCGCCAAACCGCCGCGGTCGATACGCAGTACCGCATCGGTACGCGCCCCGGCGCTGCGGCTTAATGTCATCACCAGCCCATGATGTTCGCCAGTATTGCGCGCTACGCAAAAATTTTGGTTATTGCAGGTGACCTGCCAGTCGGAAAAAGTCCGTTGCGCTGGCGCAGCCCACAGTAGCTGGACCGGCAACAGGCCAAACAGACAAAAAAGAATAACGCGGTAGCGCATGAACGGAACAACCCCAGATTCAGAACAACACAGCTCAGGCGGTATCTTCCTTGCGCGCCTCAGGGTTCTCAATCAGATTTATCGGATTGGTCTTTTTTGTGTAAAGAAATATATTTCTTTTTTTTCAGTCCATTAGATGAGACGTCTGTAAATAGTTAAGCAATAACACGGTCTTACCGTCCCGAATCTCGCCTGAGCGCACCATTTCCAGCGCCCGGGAAAACGGTAGTTCAAGCACCTCAATCTCTTCGTCCTCCACGCCGCCGCCGATGCTGGCACGCTCGCTATCATGATATTCGGCAATGAAGAAATGAATCAGCTCCGTGACGCCGCCTGGCGACATATACAGCTCAAATATCTTGCGTACCTCACCAACGTCATACCCTGTCTCTTCAATGGCCTCTTTACGGATACAGACCTCCGGCTCGTCGTTATCAAGCAGGCCAGCGCAGGTTTCAATTAACATACCGTCTTGATTACCATTGACCCATGTCGCCACGCGAAACTGGCGAACCAGAACCACGGTTTTTTTAGTTGAGTTGTAAAGCAGAATGGTTGCGCCATTCCCGCGATCGTAAACCTCACGCTTGTGACGGATAACCTCGCCATTACGACGGGTCAGGTCATAGGTAATGTTGCGCAGAGTAAAATAATTATCAGAAAGAATTTTATCCTTAATAAGCGTAATGGTTTGCGACATGCTGGCTCCAGGGTGTAAAAAGAGCATTAATATTACGCCGTGAGGTCGGTTTTGTCTGCTGAAGGGTTAATCCTTAATGCCGACTGAACGGATGTACAGCCATATTTTTCTGTCACTGCCATGACCACATTCTGCTTCTCCGGGCCGCAGAGTCCATGCTCGCGATATGATTTGACGGCCGGAGTGAGACTGAGGGAATCATCATGAAATTTACTCTCGTTGCGACGGTTCTACTGACGTTTTCCCTTTCAGCTTTTGCCGTTGAGTATCCGGTATTGACCACCGCGAGCCCTGATCAGGTGGGGTTTGATAGCCAAAAACTTCACCGACTTGATGGCTGGATTCAAAATCAAATTGATGCCGGATATCCCAGCATCAATCTTCTGGTGATAAAAGATAATCATATTGTTCTACAAAAAGCCTGGGGCTATGCCAAAAAATATGACGGTTCCACGCTGTTAGCCCATCCCATTCGGGCGACCACTAACACGATGTATGACCTGGCTTCAAACACAAAAATGTATGCCACTAACTTTGCATTGCAAAAACTGGTGTATGAAGGAAAAATAGATGTCAATGATTTGGTATCAAAATATATCCCCGGCTTTAAGGATATGCCTGGGGATAAAATAAAAGGCAAAGATAAACTCCGCATTATTGATATTCTTCATCACGTCGCGGGCTTTCCTGCCGACCCACAATATCCCAATAAAAACGTCGCCGGTAAATTATTTTCACAGAGTAAAAGCACTACTCTGGAGATGATTAAAAAGACACCGCTGGAATATCAACCTGGGTCGAAGCATATCTACAGCGACGTGGATTATATGATTCTTGGTTTTATCATTGAATCGATAACGGCAATGCCATTAGATCGCTACGTCGAAACCACCATTTATAAACCGCTCGGATTAAAACATACCGTCTTTAACCCGCTGATGAAAGGCTTCACGCCGCCGCAAATCGCCGCAACGGAACTACACGGCAACACGCGTGACGGCGTGATTCATTTCCCCAATATTCGCACCAATACACTATGGGGCCAGGTGCATGACGAAAAAGCCTGGTACTCAATGGGCGGCGTTTCAGGACACGCCGGACTGTTTTCTGACACCCATGATATGGCTGTGTTAATGCAAGTCATGCTCAATGGGGGCGGCTACGGTAACGTGAAGCTATTCGACAACAAAACGGTTGCGCAGTTTACTCGCCGCTCGCCAGAAGATGCTACCTTTGGTCTGGGGTGGCGCGTTAACGGCAACGCCTCAATGACCCCAACGTTCGGGGTATTAGCCAGTCCGCAAACGTATGGACATACCGGATGGACCGGAACGCTGACGTCTATCGATCCGGTTAATCATATGGCGATTGTTATTTTAGGTAACAGGCCGCACTCGCCGGTAGCAAATCCTAAAGTGAACCCGAATGTTTTTGTCAGTGGATTATTACCTGCGGCGACGTATGGCTGGATTGTTGACCAGATATATGGTTCCTTAAAATAAAAATTAAGAGCCTATCCCACCAGACGTTATTGGCGCAGCCAGTTTGGACACGGACAGCGCGCAAAAACCGGAGCGTACACGTAGTACGTGAGGTTTGACTCGCTACGCTCGTCCTTCGGGCCGCCGCAAGCGGCGTTCAAAACGCTAACGCGTTTTGGCGAGCACTGCCCAGGTCCAAAATGGCACGTAAAATAGCCCTAATGGGATAGGCTCTAAGAAGGGATTCTGATAGCGTCCCTTCCTTCAATTTACACTCTATTTTCAATACTAAGATTGACCTTATCAGGCCTGTTAAACATCGACCCAGCGGGAAAATGTTTATCGCAGGGCGTCCAGCCCTGCGAGCGTCAACATTTCTGCAAACGGAGTAAGGTTAGCCAATAAGTTTAAGATTTTTTATCACTAAATCATTTAACCGTTCCAGGCCTTAACCGGCCTACAAATACGCTTATTTAGCTAACCAGTCGAGTATCCCCTGCGCGGCATGTCGGCCTTCTGCCATCGCCGTCACCACCAGATCGGCGCCGCGCACCGCATCGCCGCCAGCGAAAATTTTCGGGTTGGACGTCTGGTAACGAAACTCGCTCTCGACGCTGGCGGCAATACGTCCCCAGTTATCCACCTTCACGCCATGCGATTCCAGCCACGACATACCATGCGGATGAAAACCAAACGCCATAATGACCGCATCCGCCGGCATCACGAACTCGCTGTCCGGTACAGGTACCGGACGGCGTCGCCCCTGACCATCCGGTTCGCCAAGCCGCGTACGCAAAAAGCGAATACCGCTGGCGCGCCCGTGCGTATCCAGCACCAACTCAACTGGCTGAACGTTAAATTCAAAGTTCGCGCCCTCTTCCCGCGCGTTTTTCACCTCTTTTTTCGACCCTGGCATATTGGCCTCATCGCGGCGATAAGCGCAGGTGACGTTGGCAGCGCCATGACGCAACGCCGTACGTACGCAGTCCATTGCGGTGTCACCGCCGCCCAGCACAACCACGTTAAGGCCCGCAGTATCAATAAACGGCTCGTCAGGCAACGCCGGAAGCCCCATCACCTGTTTGGTATTGGCGATGAGGAATGGCAACGCATCATATACCCCCGGCGCGTCTTCATTCGGTAAATCAGCCTTCATGGAACGATAGGTTCCTACCCCGACAAAGACGGCGTCATAACTCTCCAGCAGCGTCTCCAGAGAAATATCTTTCCCTACTTCGCAGTTAAGTTCGAAACGAATCCCCATCGCGCTGAAGATTTCCCGACGGCGCGCCAGCACGTCAGCGCAGGCAAGACCTGCCGGCCCCGCGCCGATAATCGCCACGCGCTTATCGCTCTTCTGTACGTCCGACAGGTCGGGACGCCAGCCTTTGCTCAGAGCGCGATCGGAGATATAGCGCTCAATGTTGCCGATGGTAACCGCGCCATACTCATCGCGGAGTGTACACGCGCCTTCGCATAGCCGATCCTGCGGACAGACGCGCCCGGTAATTTCCGGCAGACAGTTGGTCTGGTGGGAAAGCTCTACCGCCGCATCAATATCGCCGGCTTTCACCAGTTCGATCCACTGGGGAATATGGTTATGCAGCGGACAGGTCCATTCGCAGATACTGTGTTCCCCGCATGTGAGGCAGCGGGCCGCTTCACGCTCCGCCTGCGCGGCGCGAAACGGCAGATAAATTTCCTCAAAGGTGGTTTTACGCGCTTCAATCGCCAGTTTATCCGGTTCGCCGCGCGGCGGCGTCGCCTGCATACGCTCGACTTTGCTGCATGCTGTCCCACTGTGTTGTGTATCCACGGTATGCCAGGGGCGAATCTCCTGCCGGGCGGTACGCAGCCGTCGCGTTTTAGCCAGACGGGTCAACGAGTCTTCGGTGACCAGTTGCAGCGCATCCGCCGGGCAATTTTCCACACAGGCCGGACCCTGTTCACGTCCCTGACACAGATCGCATTTATGCGCGCTGGCTTTGAACTGGTTTGGCGCGACGGGCGTCAATACCATCTGCATGGTGCCGAATGGGCAGGCGACGACGCAGGACTTACAGCCGATGCACTTCTGCGCATTGACCTGCACGCTGTCGTTAATATGCGCGATCGCGCCGTTCGGACAGCTACGGGCGCAGGGCGCATCTTCGCAATGGTGACATGTAACCGCGCTGCGCTGGCGCTGATGTTTGATGACAGTAATTCGGGGCTGATAGCGCTGTGGCGTCAGAACATGTCGCTCATCATTGTGAGCCATTACGCAGGCGACCTCGCAGGCATGGCATCCCAGACACTGCTGGCTATTGGCCATAATAAAACGATTCATGGCGTCCTTCTGTTTTGGTTGCAAAAACCTTATTCTTTATATGAGCATTGTTATTAACTGACGAAGGCGGGGTCGGCAATGTTCATCTGCCCAGGAAGCACAACTATCTGTCCAGAACCTGTGGCAGATCAATTTATTTCAAAGCAAATGAAATTGCGGTTCAGCTAAATGCGGGGAGTACCAGTGTGACGGTTAAACGCCCGGTCTCGGCCAGTCTGGCTAAGGCTTTTTTCTATATTGTGCTGTTGTCTATTCTGTCCACCGGCAGCGCATTACTGACGCTGACCAGCAGTTTACGGGATGCCGAAGCGATCAATATCGCCGGTTCGCTACGAATGCAGAGCTATCGGCTGGGTTACGATCTGCAAAGCCGTAGCCCGCAGATTAATGCGCATCGTCAACTTTTCCAGCACGCGCTCAACTCGCCGGTACTGCAAAATCTCAACGCCTGGTATGTGCCGCAGGCGGTGAAAACTCGCTACGCGCGCCTGCACGCCAACTGGCTGGAGATGAATAGCCGCCTACAGGATGGCGACATTGTCTGGTATCAGTCCAATATCAACAATTACGTCGATCAAATTGATCTCTTCGTTCTGGCGTTACAGCATTACGCCGAGCGTAAAGTCATGCTGGTCGTCGCCATATCGCTGGCGGGCGGTATCGGCATATTTACGCTGGTCTTTTTTACCCTACGGCGTATTCGCCAGCAGGTCGTTCGCCCGCTGAATCAACTGGTCACCGCCAGTCAGCGAATTGAACATGGTCAGTTCGCCCCGCTGCCGCTGGATACCAGCTTACCCAATGAGCTGGGATTGTTGGCGAAAACGTTTAGTCAGATGTCGAGCGAGCTGCATAAACTTTATCGTTCGCTGGAAGCCTCGGTGGAAGAAAAAACGCACGATCTGCACGAAGCGCACCGCCGCCTGGAGGTGTTATACCAGTGCTCCCAGGCGCTGAATACCAGCCAAATCGATGTCCACTGTTTTCGCCATATTTTGCAAATTGTCCGTGAACATGACGCCGCCTGGTATCTGGAGTTAACCGTGGGCGATAACTGGCGGATTAGCGAAGGCACGCAAAGCCCCGACCTGCCGATGCAAATGCTGCCAGTGACGATGCAGGACACGGTCTATGGCGAACTCCACTGGCAAAGCCCCAACGTTAATGCCTCTACGCCGTTGCTGAACAGCGTCTCCACGATGCTGGGGCGTGGTTTGTACTTTAATCAGGCGCAAAAACACTTCCAGCAACTTTTGTTAATGGAAGAGCGCGCGACGATTGCCCGTGAGTTACACGATTCGCTGGCGCAGGTACTTTCTTATTTACGTATTCAATTAACGCTTTTGAAGCGCGCCATTCCAGAAGATAACGCCGGCGCGCAAAGCATCATGGCGGATTTTTCCAGAGCGCTGAACGACGCCTACCGTCAGCTTCGCGAGCTACTCACCACGTTCCGTCTGACGTTACAGCAGGCCGATTTACCCTCCGCATTGCATGAGATGCTGGAAGATTTACAGAGTCAGACTCCGGCTAAACTCAAGTTGGATTGCCGTTTACCCACGCTGGCGCTGGATGCGCAAATGCAGGTGCATTTATTGCAAATTGTGCGTGAAGCTGTCCTGAACGCCATTAAACACGCCAACGCGAGCGAAATCGCCGTGAGCTGCGTCACCGCGCCTGACGGCGATCATACCGTTTATATTCGCGATAATGGCATTGGTATCGGCGAACCGCATGAGCCTGCCGGACACTATGGTCTGAATATAATGCGTGAGCGCGCGGAACGGCTTGGCGGCACGCTGAATTTTTCGCAACCCTCCGGCGGCGGCACGCTGGTCAGTATCAGTTTTCGCTCCTCCAACAAGGAAGAGAGTCAGTTAACGTAAAGAACGGCAAATCACCGGAAGGCCAGATGTCAGGCTTTCCGGCGTTGGCACAAAAAGTATGCTGTAAAAGCGCATGATAATTTACATTATCTCCTTTATTTCTCCACGTTTGGCTCGTAGCTTGCCGCTACAGTGAAGCAGTTCAAATCTATAACGATATGTAGAAACACGAGGTTCCCCTTTAATGGCGAATTTTTTTATCGATCGCCCCATTTTTGCCTGGGTGCTGGCTATCCTGTTGTGTCTGACAGGGGCGTTAGCCATTTTTTCTTTACCTGTTGAACAATATCCCGATCTGGCGCCGCCCAACGTACGTATTACCGCGAATTATCCGGGAGCGTCGGCGCAAACGCTGGAAAATACCGTAACCCAGGTTATTGAGCAGAATATGACGGGCCTCGATAATCTGATGTACATGTCATCACAAAGCAGCGGAACCGGACAGGCGACCATTACGCTGAGCTTCATTGCGGGAACCGATCCTGATGAGGCGGTTCAGCAGGTGCAAAACCAGTTACAGTCCGCGATGCGTAAACTGCCGCAGGCGGTACAGGATCAAGGCGTCACGGTACGCAAAACGGGCGATACCAATATTTTGACCATCGCTTTCGTCTCTACCGACGGTTCTATGGACAAGCAGGATATCGCCGACTACGTCGCCAGTAATATTCAGGACCCGCTCAGCCGCGTCAACGGCGTGGGCGATATTGACGCTTATGGTTCACAGTACTCTATGCGTATCTGGCTCGATCCGGCCAAATTGAATAGTTTTCAGATGACCACGAAAGACGTGACCGATGCGATTGAGTCGCAGAATGCGCAAATCGCCGTCGGGCAGCTTGGCGGTACGCCTTCGGTCGACAAGCAGGCGCTGAACGCCACCATCAATGCGCAGTCGCTGCTGCAAACGCCGCAACAATTTCGCGATATCACCCTGCGCGTTAATCAGGACGGTTCCGAGGTCAAACTGGGCGATGTCGCCACCGTGGAGCTGGGGGCGGAAAAATATGACTACCTCAGCCGTTTTAACGGCAATCCGGCTTCCGGCCTTGGCGTTAAGCTGGCCTCCGGCGCGAACGAAATGGCGACCGCGAAGCTGGTACTGGATCGCCTCAACGAGCTGGCGCAGTACTTCCCTCACGGCCTGGAATACAAGATCGCGTATGAAACCACCTCCTTTGTCAAAGCCTCGATTATCGATGTGGTCAAAACGTTGCTGGAAGCTATCGCGCTGGTTTTCCTGGTGATGTATCTGTTCCTGCAAAACTTTCGCGCCACGCTCATTCCGACGATCGCCGTGCCAGTAGTATTAATGGGCACCTTCTCCGTGCTTTACGCGTTCGGCTACAGTATTAACACATTAACCATGTTCGCGATGGTGCTGGCGATCGGGCTCCTGGTCGACGATGCCATCGTGGTGGTGGAAAACGTCGAACGTATCATGAGCGAAGAAGGGCTCACGCCGCGTGAAGCGACGCGCAAATCCATGGGACAAATCCAGGGGGCGCTGGTCGGTATCGCGATGGTGCTGTCTGCGGTATTCGTACCGATGGCGTTCTTTGGCGGTACCACCGGGGCGATTTATCGTCAGTTTTCTATCACCATTGTCTCGGCAATGGTGCTGTCGGTGCTGGTCGCCATGATCCTGACGCCGGCGCTGTGCGCAACGTTATTAAAACCGCTGCACAAAGGCGAACAGCACGGGCAACGCGGATTTTTCGGCTGGTTTAACCGTACCTTCAATCGTAATGCCGAACGTTATGAGAAAGGCGTAGCGAAAATTTTGCATCGCAGCCTGCGCTGGATTCTGATTTATGTTCTGTTGCTTGGCGGCATGGTGTTCCTGTTTTTGCGTCTCCCCACCTCCTTTCTGCCGCAAGAAGATCGGGGCATGTTCACTACGTCTATCCAGCTACCGAGCGGCTCTACGCAACAGCAGACCCTGAAAGTCGTTGAAAAGGTTGAAAACTATTACTTCACCCATGAGAAAAACAACATTATGTCGGTCTTCTCGACGGTCGGTTCCGGCCCTGGCGGGAACGGGCAAAACGTCGCGCGTATGTTTGTTCGCTTGAAAGACTGGGACGCGCGCGATCCCACCACCGGCTCCTCGTTCGCCATTATTGAGCGGGCGACAAAAGCATTTAACCAGATTAAAGAAGCTCGCGTCTTCGCCAGCAGCCCGCCGGCAATTAGCGGTCTGGGCAGCTCCGCCGGTTTTGATATGGAATTACAGGATCACGCCGGAGCAGGCCATGACGCGCTGATGGCCGCACGAGATCAACTCATTGAGCTGGCCGGGAAAAACAGTTCCTTGACCCGCGTGCGCCACAACGGCCTGGACGACAGCCCGCAACTGCAAATTGATATTGACCAACGGAAAGCGCAGGCGCTGGGCGTATCGATTGACGATATCAACGACACCCTGCAAACAGCCTGGGGATCGAGCTACGTCAACGACTTTATGGACCGGGGCCGCGTGAAGAAGGTCTATGTTCAGGCCGCAGCGAAATATCGTATGTTGCCGGACGATATTAATCTTTGGTATGTCCGTAACAAAGACGGCGGCATGGTCCCCTTCTCCGCCTTCGCCACCTCGCGCTGGGAAACCGGATCGCCGCGTCTGGAACGCTATAACGGCTATTCGGCGGTAGAAATTGTCGGAGAGGCCGCGCCGGGGGTCAGTACCGGGACGGCGATGGATGTCATGGAGTCGTTGGTGCATCAGCTACCGGGCGGTTTTGGCCTGGAATGGACAGCCATGTCTTACCAGGAACGGCTCTCCGGCGCGCAGGCGCCTGCGCTGTACGCTATTTCGCTATTAGTCGTCTTCCTGTGTCTGGCGGCATTGTATGAAAGCTGGTCGGTGCCCTTCTCGGTGATGCTGGTTGTGCCGCTCGGGGTCATCGGCGCGTTACTCGCCACCTGGATGCGCGGGCTGGAAAACGATGTTTACTTCCAGGTGGGGCTGTTGACCGTTATCGGCCTCTCGGCGAAAAACGCGATTCTGATTGTGGAATTCGCCAACGAAATGAATCAGAAGGGACACGCGCTGTTAGACGCCACGCTGTACGCCAGCCGCCAGCGCCTGCGACCGATACTGATGACTTCGCTGGCGTTTATCTTTGGCGTATTGCCGATGGCCACCAGCACCGGGGCAGGCTCGGGTAGCCAACATGCTGTCGGAACCGGCGTGATGGGGGGAATGATCTCAGCAACCATTCTGGCTATCTTCTTTGTACCCCTGTTTTTCGTGCTGATACGTCGCCGCTTCCCGCTGAAGCCGCGCCCGGAATAAGCTCCTGGCCAGCCTGATACGAGGTGTCGGGCACAAAAAAGGCGACTTTCGTTGAGTCGCCTTTTCTTATCCCCTATGGGAGCGCGGTGCCTTCCAGGCATTTATTTACGAAGCATGACTTCGATAAAATCTTTCCAGTTCCCCAGTTCCCCAGTTCCCCAGTTCCCCAGTTCCCCAGTTCCCCAGTTCCCCAGTTCCCCAGTTCCCCAGTTCCCCAGTTCCCCAGTTCCCCAGTTCCCCAGTTCCCCAGTTCCCCAGTTCCCCAGTTCACGTTCAATCATAATAGCCTCTCTTATTATTATGGGTATTCTACGTAGTTAGCGGTATAGAGAGAAGTTCATTTAACCGATTGTTGCGATATCCTCTGGTTATGCTGTCTATGATATTACTATGGCGCTGTAGCCGTAAATTTTATGTGACTTACTGCAATATTTAGCAACATTAATACCTTTTCTACTACTTTATCAAATCGGGTTAAAAAACAATCAATTGCATGTGCGCAAAATAGGATTTTCCTCACGAATTATAAACAAGCCACATCTGGAACGTTTTGGAATCATTATTCACATTCACTCAACAATGTTATATTGATTGCCGATCAGCGCTGGATAAATAACCATTAACAGCCACACTTATTATCCCGCAGACGATACTATTGATTATTTATTCGAATTTCGCGTTAAAGGATTCAATATGATTACCCTCTATGGCATTAAGAATTGCGACACGATCAAAAAAGCGCGCCGTTGGCTGGAGGAGCATGGCATTGATTATCGTTTTCACGATTACCGTGTGGATGGCATAGACCTCCCTCTTCTTAATACCTTTATTGCCGAACTCGGCTGGCAGCCTTTACTGAATACGCGCGGCACAACATGGCGCAAACTGGATGAAGGCCACCGCAGCGGGATTACCGATGCCGACTCCGCCGCTGCTCTCATGGTTGAACAGCCGGCAATCATCAAACGCCCATTGCTCTGCGCGCCCGGGAAGCCTATGCTGCTTGGTTTCAGTGAATCCCGTTATCAGCAGTTTTTTGATGAGGTGTAGTCTATGTCGTGCCCGGTTATTGAGCTGACACAGCAACTTATTCGTCGCCCCTCCCTGAGTCCGGATGACGTAGGCTGTCAGGCATTAATGATTGAACGCCTGCGTAAAATCGGTTTTACCATTGAGCATATGGATTTTGGCGACACGCAAAATTTTTGGGCATGGCGTGGGCGTGGCGAAACGCTGGCGTTCGCCGGGCATACTGACGTCGTACCGGCTGGCGATGTCGATCGCTGGATCAATCCGCCGTTTGAACCTACGATTCGCGACGGAATGTTGTTCGGTCGCGGCGCGGCGGATATGAAAGGTTCACTGGCGGCCATGGTGGTGGCTGCTGAACGTTTTGTTGCACAGCATCCTCATCACCGGGGCCGCCTCGCATTTTTGATTACCTCTGATGAAGAAGCCAGCGCAAAAAATGGCACCGTAAAGGTGGTTGAAGCGCTGATGGCCCGTAACGAGCGGCTGGATTACTGTCTGGTCGGCGAACCTTCCAGTACTGAAATTGTGGGCGATGTCGTCAAAAACGGGCGTCGCGGTTCCCTCACCTGTAACCTCACTATTCATGGCGTTCAGGGGCACGTTGCCTATCCGCATCTGGCGGATAACCCTGTTCATCGCGCCGCGCCTTTTCTCAATGAACTGGTCGCTATCGAGTGGGATCGGGGCAATGACTTTTTCCCGGCCACCAGTATGCAGATAGCCAATATCCAGGCAGGCACCGGCAGCAATAATGTCATTCCCGGCGAACTGTTCGTGCAGTTTAACTTCCGTTTTAGCACGGAGCTGACCGATGAGATGATCAAAGAACGGGTACATGCGCTGCTTGAGAAGCATCAGCTACGCTATACCGTAGACTGGTGGCTTTCCGGTCAGCCGTTCCTGACCGCACGCGGAAAGCTGGTGGACGCGGTGGTAAACGCCATTGAGCACTATAATGAAATTAAACCGCAATTACTGACGACGGGCGGTACGTCCGACGGACGTTTTATCGCCCGTATGGGAGCGCAGGTGGTAGAACTGGGGCCGGTGAACGCCACCATTCATAAAATTAACGAATGTGTGAATGCCGCCGATCTCCAGCTACTGGCCCGTATGTATCAACGTATTATGGAACAGCTCGTCGCCTGATGAGCGTTCCGGTAAGAGGAAATAAGCATGGACTGGCTGGCAAAATATTGGTGGATTCTGGTATTGGTGTTTCTGGTAGGCGTACTGCTGAATGTGATCAAAGATCTCAAACGCATCGACCATAAGAAATTCCTTGCCAACAAACCTGAGCTGCCCCCGCATCGCGATTTTAACGATAAGTGGGACGATGAAGACGACTGGCCGAAGAAAGATCAGCCGAAAAAGTAACCGGATAACATGCCGGACAGGTATCGCTATCCGGCATGGTCCCCACCGCCTGGCATTACGTCGCGCAAACGCTGCGTTCGTCCGGCATCCAACGCAATTAGCGCCTGCGCCGCCTGCGCACGCTGCAACGCCAGCAGAGCTTTACGGCCTGAAATGCGTAGCCGGGCGCACAGTTCGGCATCGCTGGCTTTTTCCTCCAGCCGCCCTCTCAGCGCCGGCAATGGCAATGCGCTGTATTGCAGTAAACGATGCAGGCAACCTAACGATGTCAGTAGCGGGCGGTGCGCGAACGCAAAACCGACCAGCTCACGCCAGTCTTCATCATTAAGCGCCTGTTCGCGCAACGCCGCCAGCGGTATCGCCTCGCCGTTCCACTGCGTCAGGATATCCGCATCGCGGCGCAAACGTCGGTGTTCCTGTTGCGCCAGCCGTTGTCCCGCGTCGCTCAGCGGCAATAACGCCATCGCCGTATAGCAACCGCTGCTCGCCTCCCGATGGCTGCCCATCCGTACCAGCACAAAGCCGCAGCGTTGCCAGAAGCGCCACAGCTCCGGCGTATAGCCGAAGCTGACGGAAAGATAATCACACTGCGCCGCCTGCTCGCACGCGCAGGCAATCAACTGCTGACCGATGCCTTCGCGCTGACGGGCGGGGTGCACCGCGATACGGCTTACGCGACGCCCGACCAGCGTCGCGGCTAAAGGGTCGCTACCGTGCGCCGCCAGCGACTGCGCCACCAGATTTCCACGCGGACGCCGGAAACCGCACCATACAGCCTGACTGAGCTCTGCGGATAACCCGCCCTCTTCGACCAGCCAGAGGGCGCCCGCCACACGGTTATTCGCCGTAGCCTGCAAGAAATGCTGTCCTGGCGCATCCATCATTCGGCGCAGATCCAACGGCGAAGTACGATAGTGCGCCCCCGACAGTAACTGATACACAGCCCTCGGCAACGCGGGCGTCTTCCCCCAGGCCTGCTGGTAAAATGCCGAGATTGCTATCCCGCCATGCGGCGCCTGCGCAAACGCTTCATCGTCGAATATCAGCGCCTCGCTGACGATATTTTCCAGCGGGCATTCTGGCGCCCAGCGGACAGGCTGACGAAGCGTAAAGCGGTGAAGCTGCGGAAAACGGGCGCAAAACTTAAGTAAAAAACCGCGTCCGGTGCCTTCGTAGCCCTGAACGGTGGTGGTGAGTAGTATGCGGGGAAAGCGCGAAACCAGTTGCAGCAGCAGCGGCGCGGGGATTGCCGCCGCCTCGTCAACCACCAGCCAGTCGGCTCTTGCCCCGCTCGCCAGCAGCGCATCCGGCGCCATAAAGCAGAACCGCTCACCGGCAAACGCTGCCAGGATATCCGTTGCCGTTTTCGCCGGTGCGGTCACGATAGCCGTGCCCGCCATCTGTGAGATGAATTGCCCGGCCAGCGCCGATTTGCCGCGCCCACGGGGGGCAATCACCGTCGCCACGCCGGGCGGCATTTCACGTAAACGCGATAAGATAGCCGCCTGCTCCGGCTGCGGCTCGCCGGTGGCGGGTCGCCAGCGTTCGCGGGAAGGATAAGATGGCCAGCAAAACGGCTGGCGCTGTCGCCAAAGCAGCGTTTGCGGATCGCGGGAAAGAGTCCGTTTAAGATGCTGTGCAAACTGCGGTGTGGGGATAGGCTGCGCGCAGTCGCTCCAGCGCAGTGAATCGGTATCAGGCCGGCTTTCCCACGTCTCATACGGCGGCATCAGCAGAAGCAGCCAACTTCCGGCCTGCAAGGTCCCGCTCAGGGCGGCAAACGCTGCGGCGTCAAAGCCCTGCCAGGCATCAAATATCGCATGACGAAATTCACGGCCCAGCAGCGTTTGTAACGCCTGTGGCGTACAGCGCGGCTGGGCGGGCGCGTCAGGCGCGACCCACCAGTCACCGGGCAATACAGCGCGTATCGCCTCGGCCCGTTCCCGGCACCACGCCGCATCGCCGCTGATGACCAGTAAACGGCGAATGCCTTCCTGTGTCATTTGCGACGTTAACGCCCGTAGCGCATCGATATCAGACATCCCTGCCCCAGTTTATCAAAAGTTTTTACCAAACGTATTACATTGCGCCGGGTCACCGCTGTCAAATCCACGCTTAAACCAGCTGTAGCGCTGTTCTGAGGTGCCGTGGGTAAAACTATCCGGCACCACGCGCCCCTGCCCCTGTTGCTGTAAGCGATCGTCGCCGATAGCCTGTGCGGCATTGAGCGCCTCTTCCAGATCGCCCGCCTCCAGTACGCCTTGCTGCTGCATACTGTGTCCCCACACGCCGGCAAAGCAATCCGCCTGTAGCTCCATGCGCACCGAAAGGCGATTCACCTCCGTTTGCGACGCGTTTTGTTGTAACTGGCGTACTTTCGGCTCAATGCCTAACAGTTTTTGTACGTGGTGGCCGACTTCGTGGGCGATAACATAACCCTGGGCAAAATCACCGTCCGCGCCCAGCTTATTTTTCATAACATCGTAAAATGAGAGATCGATATAGACGGTGCCGTCCGCCGGGCAGTAAAACGGCCCCATCACGGACTGACCCGCACCACAGCCGGTACGCGTCATACCACGGTACATCACCAGTTTTGGCTGCTGATAGCCGCGCCCCATTTTTTGAAAGAGTTGCCCCCAGGTATCTTCGGTCGTCGCCAGAATCACCGAGGTAAATTTTGCCGCTTCATCATCATTGGGGCTTATCGAACGCGTCGACTGCTGCTGCGAAACCGGCTGACCAGTCAACAGACCGGTTAAATCCACCCCATAGTACCCTGCGACCACCACCACCACCAACAGAATGATGCCGCCTTTCCCGCGCGGAAGACGAAAGCCAGGGCCACCCAGCGAGGGGCCGCCTGGCCGATTACGTCTGTCCTCTACATTGTTACTTTCACGACGCCCTTGCCAGCGCATAATCACCTCATTCTCTCTTTGTTATACAGATGATCGTAGGCGGTCAGGCGCAGGATTACCACAGGTAAACGCTATCAGAATGAGGAAAGGATGATACCGGAGAGCGGTTGCCCCCCCGGTCAGAAGCGGAATTAATCTAATTTCACGCCCAGGCGATGCGCAACGGCTTCATAGGCTTCAATCAGACCGCCCAGGCTCTGGCGGAAGCGGTCTTTGTCCATTTTGTCCAGCGTCTCTTTATCCCACAGGCGGCTACCGTCCGGTGAAAACTCATCGCCCAGCACCACTTCGCCTTTATACAGGCCAAACTCCAGTTTGAAATCCACCAGGATAAGACCCGCGTCATCAAACAGTTTTTTTAGTACGTCGTTGGCTTTGTAGGTTAGCTCTTTCATACGCGCCAGATTTTCCTGGCTTACCCACCCGAAAGTTTCACAGTAGGAACTATTCACCATCGGGTCGTGCAGCGCGTCGTTTTTCAGGAACAGATCGAAGATCGGCGGGTTAAGCTCCATGCCTTCTTCCACGCCCAGACGCTTGACCAGCGACCCTGCCGCACGGTTGCGCACCACACATTCAACCGGCACCATCTCCAGCTTCTTCACCAGACACTCGGTATCAGACAGCAAACGTTCCATCTGGGTCGGGATGCCCGCCTCGGCCAGTTTGGTCATAATGAAATGGTTGAATTTGTTATTTACCATGCCTTTGCGATCAAACTGTTCAATGCGCGCGCCATCCCCTGCTGACGTATCATTGCGGAATTCGAGCACCAACAGGTCCGGGTTTTCCGTGCTGTATACGGTTTTCGCTTTACCACGATACAACTCAGCTTGCTTTTGCATCTTTAACACTCCTGGGTGTGAATTAACGATAAGTATTCATTTCCTGCTACGCCTGCCAGAGACGCCGGCCTGTAATTGTGGTGCGAAATAGCGGTTAAATCGCGTTTTTGTACCGACGCACACGTTTGCGTATCTTATCAGAAAAAAGGGCCGGATTGCTCCAGCCCTGTTAAATTACTTGTTGAACGCAGCCTGGAAGACGGCAACCAGCGCGTCGTTCTGGCTTTGCGTCAGAGTATGCCCCTTAGGATCGATAAACTGCAAGCTGCTGCGGTTATCTAAATCGCCGACCTGCAATTTATAGTCTCCGGATGCCAGGCCCGGGTCGCTAGCGCCCAGATCCCGCCAGTCGCTGTCAGACAACGGTTTGTACGTTACCGCCATGCTGCCCTGAGAGCGAGTGCTGTCGGTGACTTTCATGCCCACTTTTTCCAGCGCGGCCGGGAGACGCTGCCACACGAGGTTGAACGGACCGCGAACGACCAGCATAGGTAAACCGGTATCATCAGCGGCGCTCTGCACATCCATCGTTGCGGCGGAACGGTTCTGCGCGGCATTTGCCGCATCCGTAGCGGTCTTATCCAGACCGGCGGAAATGACGTTCATCATTTCAGTGCTATAGCGCTGCAGCGACGCCGCATCAGCGACCGGCTTGCCAGCCTGTTCCAGATTAACCAGTTTTACCGTTACCGCCTGCTGATAGCCCTGCGGCTTCACCGAGATTTGATAACGTCCGCGATACTGTTCGTCTTCATCCAGGCGGTTCCAGCTCACCCAATCGGTCGTCAGGGTCTGGCTGGCATCGTCACGTTTTTCAATCGGATAATTTTTCGCCTGAATCACGCTGACGACTTGCGGCCACAGCGTGCTGCTACGGCCATTTTCCACCAATAGCGTAGCGGTATCGCCAGAGAACTGGGTACGCGCGCCGCTCACTAACGCTAACGGCTGCGCCGGCGGACGGATATCCAACGCCTTACCAACCGCGCCGCTCCCCTTCGTGACCGGAATAACGTAGTCGCCGGTCGTTATCGGCAGAATCATTCCTGCCGGGGCGTGAAGTTCAGCAAGCGGCGCGGCATCCAGATAGGATTCATCGCCGCTTACCTGGCGCTTGTAGCGCGAATCGGAACTACAGGCAGCGAGCAGCAAAACAAGCGAAACACCCGCAACCTTCGCCAGGCGCGACTTTTGTACTGAGTAAGCCATCAAATCTCCCTAAACTTTACAGCAGGCCAGCATGCTGAAGCGCTGCTTTGACGATGTCACGACCATGGTCGGTGATAGGCGTCATTGGCAGGCGCAGCGTGTCGGTCGCCACAAGACCCAATGCCTTACATGCCCATTTCACCGGGATAGGATTGGGTTCGACAAATAGTTTGTTGTGTAACGGCATCAGACGCTGGTTGATAGCGCGCGCCTCGGCAAATTGCCCTTCCGCCGCCAGTTTGCACATGTCAGCCATATCGCGCGCCGCTACGTTAGCAGTAACGGAAATCACGCCATGACCACCCAGTTGCATAAAGTCCAGCGCGGACGCGTCATCGCCGCTAAGCAGAATAAAATCGTCTGAAACCAGCTCTTTGATCTGGTGAACGCGGGTTAAGTTCCCTGTCGCCTCTTTGATAGCGATAATATTTTTTATTTCCGCCAGACGACCCACGGTTTCCGGCAACATGTCGCAACCGGTACGGGACGGCACATTATACAGAATTTGCGGCAAGTCAGTGTGTTCCGCGATGGCTTTGAAATGCTGGAACAAACCTTCCTGCGTGGGGCGATTGTAGTACGGCGTTACCGTCAGGCAGCCAACAATGCCGCTATCGTTAAAACGCTGCGTCAGGCTAATCGCTTCCGCGGTCGCGTTTGCGCCCGTGCCAGCGATAACCGGAATACGTCCGTCAGCCAGTTCCAGCGTCATCATCACGACATCGCCATGTTCATCATGGCTTAGCGTGGCAGACTCGCCGGTGGTGCCAACCGAAACAATCGCCGAGGTACCGTTGGCGACATGATAATCAATGAGTTTTTTCAGGCAAGACCTACTGACGTTACCTTTCTCATCCATCGGCGTAACAAGCGCGACAATACTTCCCGTGAACATGGGCCATCCTCTGTGCAAACAAGTCCCTCAATGGTACGTTTGGTATGACAATAAAAGCAAGCGACCAAAGCCGTTCTGATTGTTGTATGCAGGTTTTTTTTATGGTTTCCTTAAGATTACCTCACCGCTCAAAGGAATAACTGGTTTGACACCGTCATCACAACACTATTTGGTTATCACTGCGCTGGGCGCCGACAGGCCCGGTATTGTGAATACCATTACTCGCCATGTCAGCAGTTGCGGCTGTAATATCGAAGACAGCCGACTGGCGATGCTGGGCGATGAATTCACGTTTATTATGCTGTTGTCCGGCACGTGGAACGCGATTACCTTGATTGAATCGACATTGCCGTTAAAAGGCGCGGAGCTGGATCTGCTGATTGTGATGAAACGGACGTCCGACCGCCCCCGCCCGGCAATGCCCGCGACGGTATGGGTTCAGGTTGAGGTCGCCGACTCCCCGCATTTAATTGAGCGATTCACCGCGCTGTTTAATAGTCATGAAATGAATATTGCGGAGCTGGTCTCCCGCACGCAGCCGGCTGAAGATGATAAAGCTGCGCAATTATTTATTCAAATCACCGCACATAGCCCGGCGTCGCAAAATTCCGCAAATATTGAGCAAGCCTTTAAAGCACTATGTACAGAACTCAATGCGCAAGGCAGTATAAACGTCGTCAATTACTCACAACATGATGAACAGGATGGAGTTAAGTAATGAATCCACTGAAAGCCGGTGATATCGCACCGAAATTTAGCTTGCCGGATCAAGACGGGGAACAAGTAAATTTGACCGACTTCCAGGGGCAGCGCGTTCTGGTTTATTTCTACCCAAAAGCCATGACACCCGGCTGTACCGTGCAGGCCTGCGGCTTACGCGATAACATGGACGAGCTTAAAAAAGCAGGCGTGGACGTGCTGGGCATCAGCACCGATAAACCTGAAAAACTCTCCCGTTTCGCTGAAAAAGAGCTGCTGAACTTTACCCTTTTGTCCGATGAAAACCATCAGGTGTGTGAACAGTTTGGCGTCTGGGGCGAAAAGTCGTTTATGGGCAAAACGTATGACGGCATTCACCGCATCAGCTTTTTGATTGACGCTGATGGTAAGATTGAGCACGTCTTTAATGATTTTAAAACCAGCAATCACCATGATGTGGTGCTGAACTGGCTGAAAGAAAACGCGTAAAAGCCTCAGGCCGCGCTGATGTGCGGCCTGGAAAGGGAATGCGCCGTCAGGCTTGCCGCGCCAGACGCCATATCGCCGCCACATTGCGCGCCGACAGGCTCAGGTTATATTCCGCCTCGTGTAAGGCTTCCGGCAGCGTAACGATATGCGACAAAATCGATAGCGCCGCATCGATACCCTGCTGATACACAACGTGATGATCGTGTTGCAGCCCACCGGCGAGCGCGATAACCGGTTTATGATGCCGCTTCGCCACTCTGGCGACGCCAATCGGCGTCTTGCCGCAAATACTTTGGCTGTCCAGCCGCCCTTCTCCGGTAATCACCAGATCGGCATCTTTAACCGCCTGCTCAAGCTGTAGCGTTTCCACGACAATCTCTACGCCGGCGCGTAATTCCGCATTGAGCAACCCTAAAAGCGCGGCGCCCATTCCGCCTGCCGCGCCCGCGCCGGGAGCGTTAATCACCTCACGTCCCGTTGCCTGATAAATATGTCGGCCCCAGTTTTCCAGCGCCGCGTCCAGGGAGTTCACCATTTCCGCTGTCGCCCCTTTTTGTGGGCCAAAGATGGCCGATGCGCCCTGGGGACCACACAGCGGATTGTTGACATCACACGCCACGGTTATCGATACCTTACGCAGCAATGGGTGACAACCGGACAAATCGATAGACGCCAGCGCCGCCAGCGCCTCGCCGCCCGGAGAAAGCGAGCGCCCCTGTTTATCGCGCAATATAACGCCAAGCGCCTGCATCATCCCCGCGCCGCCGTCATTCGTCGCACTGCCGCCAATTCCCAGAATAATACGCTTTACGCCACGCTCCAGCGCCGCGACGATTAACTCGCCGGTGCCGTAGCTGGTAGTATTAAGCGGGTTACGCAATTCAGGCGAAACGTGATGCAGCCCGGATGCCGCCGCCATTTCAATCACGGCGGTATCGCTATCGCCCAGCATTCCCCAACGCGCGGTTACCGGTTGCCCAAGCGGGCCTTGTACCCACTGGTCAACATAACGCCCGCCGCTAGCTTCCACCATTGATTGCACGGTTCCTTCCCCGCCATCCGCCATGGGCACCTTAACGTAGTCGGCGTCAGGATAAATTTCGCGGAACCCCTTTTCTATCGCCTCAGCGACCGCCATTGCGGACAAACTTTCTTTAAATGAATCAGGAGCAATAACAATTTTCATAGGGATTATCCTGCAAAACCAAAGAAACCGAACATCAGAGTAGAAATAAAGGTAATGGCTAACCCCACCAGCGTTTCATACGGCATTAGCTTTAAACGTTCATGAATTTGCATATTGACGCTGCCGCCCGTCGCGTGGAAAAAGCTGCCATGCGGCAGATGGTCCAGCACCGTGGCGCCCGCATGGATCATAGCGGCTCCCGCCAGGGCGGAAACGCCAAGTTCAAGTAACGTGGGAGAGAAAACGCCGGACGCCACCGCCGTTCCCGCTGTGGTTGAGGCCGTCGCCATTGACATCATGGCGCCAGACACGGGCGCCAGCAGCCAGGACGGCAATCCCGAAGCGGTGAGGCCATGAATCAGGACATCTTTAAGTTCGGAATTAGCGATAATGCCGGCCAGCGTACCGGTTCCCAGCAACATAATAGCGACAGGCGCCATACGCATCAGACCGGCGACCATGTACTGGTTACAGTGGCGCGCGCGTCCCATCAACAGCAGACCGACCAATCCCCCTACGGGCAGGGCAATTAACGGGTCAATGGAAATGCCGACAAACGGACGGAGAGAAAGCAGGAAAATAGCGACCAGCGGCGCGCTAATCGCCACCAGAAAACCGGGCCTGGCGACAGAGTCATCATGGTGAGTCACTTCATGATCGGCGACGCCCGCGCCTTTATTATTCAGCCGTTTCGCTAACAGATAGGCGATAATAAGCCCAACGATGCCCGGAACCACGCCCGCCAGCATAATAGAGGTAAGAGGAACATGAAACGCATCGGAGGCGGCAATAGCGTTCGGGTTAGGTGACATCACGTTACCCGCTTTGCCGCCGCCGACCATCGCCAGCAGAATAGCGCTTTTTGACAGGCCTGCATTACGCGCAATCGACAGCGCAATCGGCGCGACGGTAATCACCGCCACATCAATAAATACGCCGACGGCGGTCAAACATAGTGTGGCAATGGCTAATGCCAATAATGCCCGGGTTTCCCCCACTTTGCGGACAATCGTCTCAGCAATCGTATTCGCCGCCCCGGACTCAATTAATACGCCCGCCAGTACGCCTGCGGCCAGAATACGCAATACGGCATTAACGATGCCCTGCGCGCCTGACACCATCAGCGACACGGTTTGCAGAAGATCGGCGCCGCCAATCAAACCGCCGACCAGCGCGCCCGCCATCATGCCGTAGGCTGGCGACACTTTTCTTAAAATTAATACGATGGCCACAACCAATGCGGCAATGGCTCCCAAGGTGGATATCGACGTCATATACTGCGCCTCCTTTAACATGGAGCGCGCAGTATGGAAAAAACCGCCTAAAAATCCGCTGGAGCTTTCAACAAATTTCGATTCGACCAGGCAGCGGTAACTTGTCGGACGATACAGATTCGGCCTGAAGCTCCATACCGATATAAAGCCAAAGCGTACTTTTTAACTCGTTGATTTTTATGTGCGTAATATCCTCACAGCGCTGTAAGCGATAGCGCAATGTATTCACATGAATATGCAATGCTTTGGCCGTTTGCGTCAGGTCACAATTATGTTCAAACCAAGTCCGCAGCGTCTGTTGCAATACGCCTTTCGCGTCATGTTGCACCAGTTGCAGCCACAGACGCGATAACTCCTGCACTTGCCAACTTTCAGACAGCCCGCTTAGCAGCGCGGGAAGCGCGTGGTCATGATAAAAAATGTACTGGCTGCGCAGCTTTTGTCTTTTCGCCATCGCCTGCGTGGCTCTCGCTGTGAGCAAAGATCGGTGCAATCCCGTCTCGCCGGCAAAATAGCCCCCAACCAAAATACGGCTAAAGCCCGATGATGCAGCCCATGATTTAAAAATCTGCAATTCGCCCATTTCCTGGCGGGTATTCCACTTTCCCTCTTTTAACGTGATAGGCTTAATAATGATTAATTCATTAAATTCGGTAAACGTCACCAAATGGTTGCGCGCGTGATTCTCGAAATAATCCATTACATTGCGCAGCGCTTCGCGATCCGGCTGGGAAAGTTCAATAATCAGCACCACTCTGGGAACCGCCAGATCAATGCCCAGATAGGCCGCCATGGAGCGCAACGACTCTGTTGAATTTTCTCGCAAAATCAATTGGTTGATCAGCTCTTCGCGATAGCGTTTATCCCATTGTCACTGTTCGATCAGCACCATATGCTCGATCACCAGCTCCGCCGCCATTTTAACCAGCTCGGCATACGCGCGAACCTCCTCCGGTTCGCCGGTAATGCCGACCACGCCGATAAGCTGTTCATGAAAAGAGATGGGAAGATTAATGCCGGATCGCACGCCTTTAAGCTGATTGGCGGTAGCGGAATCAATTTCTACAATACGGTTTTCCTTCAGCGCCAGAATGGCCCCTTCGTGACGCTGGCGAAGCCGCGAAGGTTCGCCAGACGCGATAATGACGCCATGCTCATCCATGACGTTTACCGAGTAAGGAATAATTTTCATGGCTCGCTGTACAATTTGCCGCGCGGTATACCCTTTCAAGTAATGTTTTCTCAACACACTCATTCCCTGTTTCGTTATCGCTTCACATTAAAAAAGCAATCTCGCATCAATGATGTCACTTATTAACGAATTTCTCAGAAGAATGCTTAGGCTAAGTCACCAAATTTTGGCGGCTTTACAGCGAGAATTTTGTAGGTTCCGACAATAAAAATGCCGCAACACGGTGCGGCATTAAAAAAAAGAGCGGCTTTCTAAGCGCTTGACCCTCATCAGGCGTGCGCAAAATGGCGGCAGGGCACTATGATGTCGTTCACGCTTTACAACTTTTGTACAGACCGCTCAGGATGAGGCATCCGTCACCTGACCATCCGGCCAGGCATGGACAACGGCTTTAATCAGCGTCGCCAATGGAATGGCGAAAAATACCCCCCAGAATCCCCACAGACCGCCGAAAATCACCACTGACAGAATAATCACCAGCGGATGCAAATTCACCGCTTCGGAGAAAAGTACCGGTACCAGCAAATTGCCATCCAGCGCCTGAATAATCAGATAAACGGCAAAACAGCTCCAGAATTCCGTCCCCAGACCAAACTGAAACAGCGCGACGCCCACCACCGGAATTGTCACCACAAAGGCGCCGATATAGGGGATCAGGACCGAAAAGCCCACCAGTACCGCCAACAGTAGCGAATAGTTGAGGCCAAACAACAAAAAGCCCAGCCAGGTCGCCACGCCCACCACTACCATCTCCAGCACTTTTCCGCGGATATAGTTGGTGATCTGCTGATTCATCTCATTCCACACCTGCCCCGCCAGCCCGCGATTACGCGGCAGCACGCGGCGCACGGCATTCAGCATCTGCTCTTTATCTTTTACCAGGAAAAAGACCATCAGCGGCACCAGCACCAGATATACCGCCAGCGTCAGTAGCCCGACTAACGAAGCCAGCGAATATTTCACCACCGAATCGCCCATGTTAAGCATCCGGGTACGCATGTTTTCCGCCATCGCATCAATAATGCCCGCATCCATCAGCGCCGGATAGCGTCGCGGCAAGGTCGCGGCAAAATCGGACAGTTTATTCAGCATACCAGGCATATCACGAATCAGGTAAATACCCTGCTGCCAGGCAATCGGCATCACCACAAACGCCATTAATAACAGAATGCCGACAAAGAGGATAAGGACAATGGAGGCTGCCCAGCGCCGGGAACAGCCAATCGCCTGCAGGCGCGCCGTCGGCCACTCCAGCAGGTAGGCCAGTACGATAGCGACCAGCAGCGGCGCTAACAGGCCGCTAAAGAAAAAGAGGATGCTAAAACCAGCCACCAGAATGACCAGCAAGGCAATCGCCTCCGGATCGCTGAAGCGACGGCGATACCATTGCATTAACATTTCGAGCATAAAACCCTTCCCAGAACTCAACTGCGGGATTGTGATGCCGAATTGTATCGAAATGTCACAAAAAAGACTTCGCTTTTTATCGTTGATTCAGGAAACTAAAATAGTGAGTCTGTGCTCATCACAGTTACACTTATGAAGTGTCGGAGCGTGGAACGATATTTCACGACGTTGGTCAAAGGGCTATCTCAAAACAACAGGATAGAGGTTATGTTCAGGCAGTTGAAAAAAAACCTGGTGGCAACCCTCATTGCAGCATTGGCTCTCGGTCAGGTCGCGCCCGCATTTGCCGACCCTGCCGACACGCTGCCCGATATGGGAACCTCGGCAGGAAGCACGCTTTCTATTGGACAAGAGATGCAAATGGGCGACTTTTATGTGCGCCAGCTACGCGGCAGCGCGCCGTTAATCAACGATCCGCTGCTGGTGCAATACATTAACGCGCTGGGGATGCGTCTGGTCTCGCACGCAGACTCCGTCAAAACGCCCTTCCATTTTTTCTTGATCAATAATGACGAAATCAACGCGTTCGCGTTCTTTGGCGGCAATGTGGTGCTGCACTCGGCGCTTTTTCGCTACGCGGATAACGAAAGCCAGCTAGCTTCAGTCATGGCGCATGAAATTTCCCACGTTACGCAGCGCCATCTGGCGCGCGCGATGGAAGATCAAAAGCGCAGCG
Organism: Salmonella sp. K21076; assembly: GCF_039650795.1. Taxonomy (NCBI): domain Bacteria; kingdom Pseudomonadati; phylum Pseudomonadota; class Gammaproteobacteria; order Enterobacterales; family Enterobacteriaceae; genus Salmonella; species Salmonella sp. K21076. The sequence continues at coordinate 140,180 of NZ_JBCLYA010000045.1, read as the reverse complement.
CGCCGCTTACCTGGGTGGGCGCGCTGGGTTCCATTTTGCTGGCCATGGCCAGCCCACAGGCCGGTATGGCGGCGCTAACCGGTACTCTGGCGGGAACGCGCCAGGGAATGATAAGTTTCACCCAGCAAAATGAGCAAGAGGCCGACCGTATTGGTATTCAGGTACTGCAACGCGCCGGATTTGACCCACAGGCGATGCCCTCTTTCCTCGAAAAACTGCTCGACCAGGCGCGTTACTCCACGCGACCGCCTGAAATTTTGCTCACTCACCCCTTACCGGAAAGCCGCCTTGCGGATGCCCGCAACCGTGCCAACCAGATGCGCCCGGTCGTGGTGCAATCTTCCGCCGACTTTTATTTCGCCAAAGCGCGCGCCCTGGGAATGTACAATTCCGGACGTAACCAGCTCACCAGCGACCTGCTGGATCAGTGGTCTAAAGGCAACGTGCGTCAGCAACATGCGGCGCAATATGGCCGGGCGTTGCAGGCGATGGAAGCGAGCAAGTACGATGAAGCGCGCAAAACGTTGCAGCCGCTATTAAGCGCAGAGCCGAACAATGCCTGGTATCTTGACCTCGCCACCGATATTGACCTGGGGCAGAAAAGAGCCAACGACGCGATTAATCGCCTGAAAAATGCCCGCGATCTGCGCGTTAATCCTGTGCTGCAGTTAAACCTCGCCAATGCGTACCTCCAGGGAGGCCAGCCGAAAGCGGCGGAAACCATTCTGAATCGCTACACCTTTAGCCATAAAGATGACGGTAACGGCTGGGATCTGCTTGCTCAGGCCGAAGCCGCGCTGAACAACCGCGATCAGGAGCTGGCGGCACGCGCTGAAAGTTATGCGCTGGCGGGACGACTGGATCAGGCAATTTCACTGCTCAGCAGCGCCAGCGCCCAGGCAAAACTGGGTAGTCAGCAACAGGCGCGTTACGATGCGCGTATCGACCAGTTGCGCCAGTTACAGGAACGCTTCAAGCCATACACGAAAATGTAATCGCCGTTTATTAGCCGGATGGCGTCACAAGGAGAACTCATGACCGACACGATTAAAATCTACCATAACCCGCGCTGCTCGAAGAGCCGCGACACGCTGAACCTGCTGAAATCTAACGGCGTGGAACCGGAAGTGGTGCTTTATCTGGATACGCCCGCCGATGCCGCCACCGTGCGGGAACTGCTGCGTATGTTGGGCATGTCCAGCGCGCGCGAACTGATGCGCCAGAAAGAAGATCTCTATAAGACGCTTCACCTGGCGGATAGCCAGCTAAGTGAAGAGGCGTTAATCCAGGCGCTGGTTGAACACCCTAAACTGATGGAGCGCCCCATTGTAGTGGCAAATGGTCAGGCGCGTATTGGCCGACCGCCTGAGCAGGTGCTGGACATCCTCGGTTAACCGTTAAACGCCGCCGTCGCGGCGTATTACAGTTTCAGGATCTCTTTGACAAACGGGATCGTCAGTTTTCGCTGGGCAGTGATCGACGCATGATCGAGCTGATCCAGCGTCATAAACAGCGTGCGCATTTCGCGATCAAGACGTTTGAGTAAAAACCGTCCGACATCTTCCGGCAGTTCAAACCCCCGTAATCGGGCACGCAACTGTAGCGCCTGAAGTTTGTCTTCATCGGAAAGAGGCTGGAGTTTATAGATTTGCCCCCAGTCCAGACGGGAAGCGAGATCGGGTAAGCCCAGATTTAACTGTCTTGGCGGACGATCGCCGGTGATCAATAACCGCGTCTTACCGGACTCCAGAATGCGGTTATAGAGATCAAAGATGGCCATCTCCCACAGTTCATCGCCAGCGACGCACTCAATGTTATCAATACACACCAGCGAGAGGTGTTCCATACCGTCGAGCACTTCCGGCACGAACCAGGTGCGTTTATCGAGCGGGACGTAGCCTACCGCATCTCCACGCTGCGACAGTTCAGCGCAGGCGGCGTGCAGCAAATGGCTGCGGCCCGCGCCTTCACGCGCCCAAAGGTAGATATATCCACTATGTTCCTGGCGCAACACGTTTTGTAACGCGGCCAGTAGAGAGGCGTTATCCCCCGGCCAGAAACTTGCGAAAGTTTCGTCGTCAGGAAGATAAAGTGGCAAAGAGAGCTGTGCCGGTGTGTTCAGAGATACCTCAACCCAGGATGACATAAAATCGCGCTGAGTTTACCACATAATTCCCGTGAGATAGAACCGGGCAGCATCGCTGCCCGGCAACCCGTTACTGATGCGGAGACTCCGCATCATTTGCCTCCAGTACCACTTCTTCCGGACGCAACAGGCTAATCAGTTTAAAAATCAGGCTCAGGCCAATCCCGACGATGGTCGCCAGCGCCATCCCTTTCAATTCTGCCGCGCCGATATGCACTTTCGCGCCGCTAACGCCGATGATCAAAATCACCGAGGTGAGGATCAGGTTTTGCGCTTTGTTGTAGTCGACTTTCGATTCGATCAAGACGCGAATCCCCGACGCGCCGATGACGCCGTACAACAGCAGCGAGACGCCGCCCATCACGGGTAACGGGATAATCTGAATCGCCGCCGCCAGTTTGCCGACGCAGGAAAGCAGAATGGCGAAAATCGCCGCGCCGCCGATAACCCAGGTACTGTAAACGCGGGTGATCGCCATGACGCCAATATTTTCCCCATAGGTGGTATTCGGCGTGGAGCCGAAGAAACCGGAAATGATCGTCGACAGTCCGTTAGCGAACATCGAGCGGTGCAAACCGGGATCGCGCACTAAATCTTTTTTGACGATATTCGCCGTCACCACCAGATGACCGACATGCTCGGCGATCACGACCAACGCCGCGGGCAGAATCGTCAGGATCGCAAACCATTCAAAACGCGGCGTATAGAAGGTCGGCAGCGCAAACCAGTGCGCCTGGGCAATCGGCGTGGTATCGACCACCCCCAGCGCGAATGACAGCGCATAGCCCGCCAGCACGCCGATCAAAATCGGAATGATCGCCAGGAAACCGCGAAACAGTACGGAGCCGAACACCGTCACCGCCAGCGTGACCATGGAGATAATAATTGTTTTCGTGTCCGGCGACTGCCCTTGCGCAGGCAGCAATCCGGCCATCCCCGCCGCGACGCCAGCCAGCTCCAGACCGATGACGGCAACGATTGCGCCCATTGCCGCAGGCGGGAACATCACATCCAGCCAGCCGGTGCCCGCTTTTTTAACGATGAAAGAGACCAGACAGAACAACACGCCGCACATAATAAAACCGCCCAGCGCCACTTCATAACCCAGCGGCAACAACAGTAATACCGGGGAAATAAAGGCAAAGCTCGATCCGAGGTAGGCAGGAATTTTACCTTTGCAGATAAAGAGATACAGCAACGTTCCGATACCGTTAAACAGCAGCACCGTCGCGGGATTGATATGAAACAGAACTGGCACCAGCACGGTCGCGCCAAACATGGCGAAAAGGTGCTGTAAACTAAGCGGGATTGTCTGTAAAAGCGGCGGTCTTTCACTCACCCCGATAGCACGGCGCGTCATAGTGTTTTCCTCTAAGTGTGTTTGTTATTAGTGGTTTTATTCAAAAAAAAGCCGACTCTTAAAGTCGGCTTTTAATTATTTATTCACTTATTTGGTACCAAAAATCTTATCGCCGGCATCGCCAAGCCCCGGAATAATGTATCCGTGCTCGTTAAGCCCCTGATCGATAGAGGCGGTGTACAGTTCAACGTCCGGGTGCGCTTTTTCCAGCGCCGCAATGCCTTCCGGCGCGGCGACCAGCACCAGCACCTTAATGCTGCTACAGCCTGCTTTTTTCAGCAGGTCGATGGTCGCGATGACAGAACCGCCGGTCGCCAGCATCGGGTCGACGATCAGCGCCATGCGCTCATCAATGTTCGATACCAGTTTCTGGAAATAAGGTACTGGCTCGAGCGTCTCTTCGTTACGGTACATCCCGACTACGCTGATACGCGCGCTCGGTACATTTTCCAGAACGCCTTCCATCATGCCCAACCCCGCGCGCAGAATCGGCACAACGGTAATTTTTTTACCTTTGATCTGGTCGATTTCCACCGGGCCATTCCAGCCTTCGATGGTGACTTTTTCCGTTTCCAGGTCGGCTGTCGCTTCATACGTCAGCAGGCTGCCTACTTCTGAGGCGAGTTCACGAAAGCGTTTAGTGCTAATGTCGTTTTCACGCATCAGACCCAGCTTGTGTTTGACGAGTGGGTGTTTGACTTCCACGATCTTCATACTCTTCTCCTATCCTCAGATGACTGGCAACCACAAAAAAAATCGCCGGATTATACCGCTTTTCCTCTCTGACGCAACACAATGTATGCTTGACCTGGATCAACCAAAAGCGCTGATAGCGGAAAAGTGAGTATAAATCACTCACGTTGAAACTGGCGATAAAAGCTAACAACCGATTGAATCTTAGCAATTTTAAGGGTGAATGACCTGTCCCGACCACCTGTCGTAAACCAAGTGCTGGATATCCTTTTCTTTTTTACCAACAGGGAAATTTTCAAGCAGCGACCGAAACCATGCCAAAAAATCGCCCGGATAACCAGGGCGCAGACCACGCTCGCAAACGTTTGCTTTCCCTGTTAGAATTGCGCCGAATTTAACTTTTACCGCAAGAAAAAACGTGGGGAACCAGGCAGTGACCGATAAGACCTCTCTTAGCTATAAAGATGCCGGCGTCGATATTGATGCGGGTAACGCTCTGGTTGATCGAATCAAAGGCGTAGTGAAGAAAACTCGCCGCTCGGAGGTTATGGGCGGTCTGGGCGGTTTCGGTGCGCTGTGCGCGTTGCCGCAAAAATATCGTGAACCGGTACTGGTTTCCGGCACTGACGGCGTAGGCACCAAACTTCGCCTGGCGATGGACTTAAAGCGTCACGACGCTATCGGTATTGATCTGGTGGCGATGTGCGTAAACGATCTGGTCGTTCAGGGCGCGGAACCGCTGTTTTTCCTCGATTACTATGCCACCGGTAAACTGGATGTCGATACCGCCGCCAGCGTGATCAACGGTATTGCCGAAGGCTGCCTGCAATCCGGCTGCGCGCTGGTCGGCGGCGAGACGGCGGAAATGCCGGGCATGTATCACGGCGAAGATTACGATGTGGCGGGTTTCTGCGTCGGCGTAGTCGAAAAATCAGAAATCATCGATGGCTCCCGGGTTGCCGAAGGCGACGTGCTGATTGCGCTCGGCTCCAGCGGCCCGCACTCGAATGGATATTCGCTGGTGCGGAAAATTATTGACGTTAGCGGCTGCGATCCACAGACCACTCTGCTGGAAGGGAAACCGCTGGCCGATCATCTGCTTGAACCGACCCGTATCTACGTAAAATCGGTTCTGGAACTGATTGAAAACATCGATGTACACGCTATCGCCCACCTCACCGGCGGCGGCTTTTGGGAAAATATTCCGCGCGTTCTGCCGGAGAATACCCAGGCGGTAATTAATGAGTCGTCCTGGCAGTGGCCCGCCATCTTTACCTGGCTGCGAACCGCCGGTAATGTCAGCCGACATGAAATGTACCGTGCCTTTAACTGCGGCGTCGGCATGGTGATTGCGCTCTCTGCTCCGGAAGCGGACAAAGCGCTTGCTCTGCTAAACGAGAAAGGTGAAAACGCATGGAAAATCGGTATCATCAAAGCCTCTGATTCCGAACAGCGTGTGGTTATTGAATAATGAATATTGTGGTGCTGATTTCCGGCAATGGAAGCAATTTACAGGCGATTATCGATGCCTGCGAAGCGAAGAAAATTAAAGGCACCCTCAGGGCAGTATTCAGCAATAAGGCCGACGCGTTCGGCCTTGAACGCGCCAGAGAAGCCGGCATTCCGGCGCAAGCGCTGACTGCCGATCGGTTTGACAGCCGCGACGCCTTCGATCGCGAGTTGATTCGCAAGATAGACGCGTATGCGCCCGATGTGGTCGTGCTGGCCGGTTTTATGCGTATTCTGAGTCCGATGTTTGTCGCGCATTACTACGGGCGTCTGCTGAACATTCACCCTTCCCTGCTGCCAAAATATCCGGGGTTGCATACCCATCGCCAGGCGCTGGAAAACGGCGATGAGGAGCACGGTACCTCGGTGCATTTCGTGACAGACGAACTCGACGGCGGCCCGGTCATTCTCCAGGCGAAGGTGCCGGTTTTTGCCAACGACAGCGAAGATGATATCACCGCACGCGTACAAACTCAGGAACATGCGATTTATCCGCTGGTGATTGGCTGGTTTGCGCAGGGGCGTCTAAAGATGCGCGATAACGCCGCCTGGCTGGACGGGCGTCGTCTGCCGCCGCAAGGTTATGCGTCTGACGAATAATATGTCATCGGCCAGGGCTGCGTCTGCTTGCCGGATGGCGGCATAAATGCCTATCCGGCCTACTCTTTTCCCTTCCTTTATGCTATCAGTTTATTGTCATATTTTTCTGACGCTGTTGGACATTAACGCGTAATGCTCGCCATAATTATCAGGCAGTGTCCCGTGAATAAAACGGAGTATAGGTAGTAATGGGTCAGGAAAAGCTATATATCGAGAAAGAGCTGAGCTGGTTAGCATTTAACGAACGCGTGTTACAGGAAGCAGCGGATAAATCCAACCCGTTGATTGAGCGGATGCGGTTCCTGGGAATCTATTCTAATAACCTCGACGAGTTCTACAAAGTGCGTTTCGCTGAACTGAAACGACGCATTATTATCAGCGAAGAACAGGGTTCAAATTCTCATTCACGCCATTTGTTAGGCAAAATTCAGTCCCGCGTGTTGAAAGCAGACCAGGGGTTCGACGGCCTGTACAACGAATTACTGCTGGAAATGGCGCGTAATCAAATCTTTCTGATCAACGAGCGTCAGCTCTCGGTGAACCAACAAAGCTGGTTGCGCCACTATTTTAAGCACTATTTGCGCCAGCATATTACCCCGATTCTCATTAACCGGGAGACGGATCTTGTTCAGTTTTTAAAAGATGATTACACCTATCTGGCGGTGGAGATTATCCGCGGCGACACCATCAACTATGCGCTGCTGGAGATACCGTCCGACAAAGTCCCACGCTTCGTTAATCTGCCGCCGGAGACACCGCGCAGACGCAAGCCGATGATCCTACTGGATAATATTCTGCGCTACTGCCTGGATGACATTTTTAAAGGGTTCTTCGACTATGACGCGCTCAATGCCTATTCGATGAAAATGACCCGCGATGCCGAATATGACCTGGTGCATGAGATGGAATCCAGTCTGATGGAGCTGATGTCCTCCAGCCTGAAGCAGCGCCTGACCGCTGAACCTGTGCGCTTTGTCTATCAACGCGATATGCCCGCCGCGCTGGTCGACGTGCTGCGGGAAAAACTGACGATCTCCCGGTATGACTCAATCGTACCCGGCGGGCGCTACCACAATTTTAAAGACTTTATTAATTTTCCGAATGTCGGTAAAGCCAACCTGGTCAATAAACCGTTACCGCGGTTACGCCATCTTTGGTTTGATAAAGAGAAGTTTCGTAACGGTTTCGACGCGATTCGTGAACGTGATGTGCTGCTCTATTATCCGTACCATACCTTCGAGCATGTACTGGAACTGCTGCGCCAGGCGTCGTTTGACCCAAGCGTGCTGGCGATCAAAATCAATATTTATCGCGTAGCGAAAGACTCGCGCATTATTGACTCGATGATCCATGCCGCCCATAACGGCAAAAAAGTCACCGTGGTGGTGGAGTTGCAGGCGCGCTTCGATGAAGAGGCGAATATTCACTGGGCCAAGCGGTTAACCGAAGCGGGCGTCCATGTTATTTTCTCTGCGCCCGGGCTGAAAATTCACGCCAAACTCTTTCTCATCTCACGAAAAGAGGGCGATGACGTGGTGCGTTATGCGCATATCGGCACCGGTAACTTCAACGAAAAAACGGCGCGGCTGTATACCGATTATTCGCTGCTGACCGCCGATGCGCGCATTACCAATGAAGTGCGCCGGGTCTTTAATTTTATTGAAAACCCCTATCGCCCGGTCACTTTCGATTATTTGATGGTTTCTCCACAAAACTCACGGCGTCTGCTGTATGAGATGATCGATCGTGAAATTGCCAATGCCCAGCAAGGCTTACCGTCAGGGATTACCTTAAAGCTTAACAACCTGGTCGATAAAGGGTTGGTCGACAGGCTATACGCCGCGTCGGGTTCGGGCGTCCAGGTCAATCTGCTGGTGCGCGGTATGTGTTCTCTTATTCCGCAACTGGAAGGCATTAGCGATAATATTCGCGCGATTAGCATCGTGGATCGCTATCTGGAACACGATCGGGTTTATATTTTCGAAAACGGCGGTGATAAGCAAGTTTGGCTCTCTTCAGCTGACTGGATGACGCGTAATATTGACTACCGTATCGAAGTCGCTACGCCTATCCTCGACCCGCGGCTTAAACAACGCGTCCTGGATATCATTGACATTCTGTTTAGCGACACGGTAAAAGCGCGTTTTATCGATAAAGAACTCAGCAACCGCTACGTACCGCGCGGCAATCGCCGCAAAGTTCAGGCGCAGCTGGCAATTTATGACTACATCAAATCACTCGAGCAACCAGACTAACGCTATGCCAATTTACGATAAATCCCCTCGCCCGCAGGAGTTCGCTGCGGTCGATCTCGGCTCAAACAGCTTTCATATGGTCATTGCCCGCGTGGTTGACGGCGCAATGCAGATTATCGGGCGCTTAAAACAGCGCGTCCATCTGGCGGACGGGCTGGGCGCAGATAACAAACTCAGCGAAGAAGCCATGGAACGGGGGCTTAGCTGTCTGTCGCTGTTTGCTGAACGCTTACAAGGTTTCTCCCCTTCCAGCGTTTGTATCGTAGGCACCCATACGTTACGTCAGGCGCAAAATGCCGCTGATTTTCTCAAACGCGCGGAAAAGGTTATTCCCTACCCGATAGAGATTATTTCCGGTAACGAAGAAGCGCGCCTGATTTTTATGGGCGTAGAACATACGCAGCCGGAAAAAGGCCGCAAGCTGGTGATCGATATCGGCGGCGGATCAACAGAGCTGGTTATTGGCGAAAACTTCGAACCCAGGCTGGTTGAAAGCCGTCGTATGGGCTGCGTGAGCTTCGCGCAGCTCTACTTTCCCGGCGGCGTTATCAATAAAGAAAACTTCCAGCGCGCCCGAATGGCGGCAGCGCAAAAACTGGAAACCTTAACCTGGCAGTATCGTATTCAGGGTTGGAACGTGGCGATGGGCGCTTCCGGTACGATTAAGGCCGCTCATGAAGTTCTCCTGGCGCTGGGTGAGAAAGATGGCTTCATTACGCCGGAGCGCCTCGATAAACTGAAGTCAGAAGTGTTGAAGCACCGCTCCTTTAATGCGCTCAGCCTGCCGGGTCTGTCTGAAGAACGAAAAGCGGTCTTTGTGCCGGGCCTGGCGATTCTGTGCGGCGTTTTTGATGCTCTGGCTATCCGCGAGCTTCGCCTTTCCGACGGCGCGTTGCGCGAAGGCGTGCTGTATGAAATGGAAGGCCGCTTCCGCCATCAGGATGTTCGCAGCCGTACCGCAAAAAGTCTGGCCAATCAATACAACATTGACAGAGAACAGGCCAGACGTGTGCTGGAAACCACCATGCAGATGTACGAGCAGTGGCAGGCCCAGCAGCCAAAACTGGCGCATCCGCAGCTTGAAGCGTTGCTCCGCTGGGCGGCAATGCTGCATGAGGTTGGACTGAATATTAATCACAGCGGTTTACATCGCCATTCGGCTTATATTCTGCAACACAGCGATTTGCCCGGCTTTAATCAGGAGCAGCAAATGATGATGGCGACGCTGGTGCGTTATCATCGTAAAGCCATAAAACTGGATGATATGCCCCGCTTTACGCTGTTTAAGAAAAAACAGTATCTGCCGTTAATTCAGCTACTTCGGCTGGGCGTATTACTGAACAACCAGCGGCAGGCGACCACCACACCGCCGACGCTGCGGCTAACGACCGATGACAGCCACTGGACGTTATGTTTTCCGCATGACTGGTTCAGCCAGAATGCGCTGGTACTGCTTGATCTGGAAAAAGAACAGCAGTACTGGGAAGCGGTAACTGGCTGGCGTCTCAATATTGAGGAAGAAAGCTCGCCGGAGATCGCCGCGTAAATTGTGGATCAGACGCCGCGCTGCGGCGTCTGCCTTTACTGAATCTCAGATAATAGCTGCGGCTCGCCAATTAAATATCCCTGAAGATAGTCGATCCCCAACGACAGCACTACGCTTCGTATTTCTTCGCTCTCGATATACTCCGCGACGACCTGCATATTTTTCATTCGCGCTAAATGACAAATAGAAGCCACAATCTGATAATCGAGACTGTTTGACACTATATTGCGAATAAAACTGCCGTCAATTTTAAGAATATCGGCGTCAACGTTTTTCAGCCGCGCATAGCTGGCGTAGCCAGTACCGAAATCATCAATCGCTATCTGACAGCCAAACTGCTGTAGCTGTCCCAGTGTCAACTGCGCCTGCTCAGCATTGGTGAGAGAGTTGCTTTCCGTTACCTCAAAAACCAGTTGCCAGGGTTCAACCTGATATTGCGTAAGCAGCTGCTTAACTTCTGCAGGGAAACGGGCGCGGCATACCGATGTTGGCGACAGATTAATGGCAAAACGATGCGCGGGCATATATTCCCGGCTGGCCGCCATAAACCGTAGCGTGTTTTCAATCACCCAGAGATCGATAGCGGAAGACAAACCAAACTCATGCGCCACGGGTAAAAAATTGTCCGGGTTGATAACGTCGCCGTTGTCATCCCTGAGTCGCAGTAAAATTTCATGGTAAACGTCCCCACGAACACCGAAAATAGGCTGCGCCATCAGGAAAAAATGATCGTGCTCCAACGCCTGTTGCAGGCGATTCATCATCGCAATTCTGCCCTTCAAATCGCGCTGCAGGTGCATTGCGCCGCGCCGCTGTAAATCCTCCGGCGCGTTAGTCGTCAACGAAAGATCGGAACTGGTGCTTAATTCGCCCAACAGCAGATAAAGGTGGCTAACCGGAGAACGCACGCAGCAGTAGCTCACGCCAACAGGCGGCTGTAGCGGCAGTCCATCCCAAATAAACCGAAACTGCTTAATATGTTTATCCAGCGCTTCAATACGCTGCTGATGCGCCTCTGTATTAAGACGCAGCACCAGGTCGTGCCCTGACATCTGGTAGACGCACTCATTTGAGGCCAACATCGGCGTAATCCAGTGAGAGAGCTTTTGCTTATACTGGATGCGTAGCATGACGCCATAATTTTTACCCAATAGCTCCAGACCCGGCACGTGTAAAAAACAGATCGTAGACCAGGGTGCATTTTTAAGCGCGCGGTTTAACGCACGTAAATTGGGAAGATGTACAACCGGGTCAAGATAGGCCAGCCGCCGTGCGCGACCACTCACTACGCGCTGACGCGTGGCCAGTACAGACATATAATTAACAATAAAAGAAAAAACCAGATAGCTCGAAGAGGTAATCGCTAATTGCGTATCATAACCTGAATACCAGGGCATATAACGCTGATAATAATGAATCGACGTAATTAGCACGACGGCCCAGATAATTGAAATAAACTTATAACCATAGCGCATCGCGCCCCACAGCATGACCGGCAATAATAACGAAAGCGTATAGTTGGTACTAAATATTGAGCTATTATCCGTCAATGGCATACACAGTATAAACATTAGTGTAGTCAATACAGCCAGCCAAATAACGATCTCTTTTTTAGTGGCCTTGCTATCAATCTGTAGCTTTAATTGCTGATAATACCCCCGCAGGTGCAGCGGATTGCGGAGAGTACGAATAATAAAATAGCACAATGGCACGCCGACAAGGTTACCGACCAGTAACGCCTGGTAATTAATCAGCGTGTTGATATTAAAGGGCATTACCCCCATCAGGCTGGCTTTACTTTCGTACATGCCAACAAAAGCGGCAAACTGGTAAATGACCAGAAATAATGTCGCTGAACAAAATACCTGCCAGAACATTCGTTGAAACAACAGGTGGGCGTCGCCGTGGGAAACATTGTTTCGCCGGGGGGAAAAGACACGATAGCCGCCCCAGCTTAGCACGATAGTAATGATAAAGTGCATCGTCACAGAAAGGGTTTCATACAGCCCTGTCTGCGGGTATCTGCGCCAGAAGATAGCAAGCACAATGCCCGGCAGTGCTGCCCAGCCGAAAAAGAGCATCAGACTAAGCATAAAAGCTAACGGCAGGTAAAAAAGAACCACATTTCCAGTGCTGGTAAGCGCATAAGTATTTGCGCTACTTAAAACAGGTAGTAAAATCGAAGGGAGAATGAGCGGTAGTCCCCACCATTTATCTCTGATATTTATATAAGTTTTATTCAGCTTCATAGATGCTCAGCAGAACCCCCCAATCCCAAAGGGGCGTTAACAGACAGGCATCCCACCTGACTTTAAATTGATGATGCGATATACATCACACGATAGTCATCGATTGTAATTATTAAACAAAAGTAACATTTGATTTAAGTCAATTATTACCTTTCTCCTGCAGCCTTTATTCGTCTTTTTATTCTTTGTTATCATTAATTTATTATTAATGTAAATACTAAAATTATCTTCCATAACAATATAAGATAAATCAACTGACGCAATTTTACATTAAGAGGAATTGACCATCGGTTCGCAGTATGCCTTAATGTAGAGTGAACGCAGGCTTGTTACGTTCTTCGCCTTGATAATACCTTTGAAGAACCCAGCCTGATCCCGCCCATACCGCTGGGCCAACGTTAAGGAACCCTTTGTAAGTCAGGCCAACAGTATGCGAAAACGACATCGATTTAACACTCGCATGACCCGTATCGTACTGCTTATCAGTTTTCTCTTCTTCTTTGGACGTTTCGTCTACTCTTCTATCGGCGCCTGGCAGCACCATCAGGATAAAAAAGAAGCGCAACAGTCATCGCTTTCGGTCACCACGCCGGGACAACGTTAAGCTGTTATCCGTTAAAATAGTGATGGCGGTATTATCGTCACAGGTTTGCCGTGTTATCCAGCGCTCTGTTATCCCCTTCCCTGGCTTAGCATGAACCGATAAAAACAAAGCATCGTATCATCTAATGCTTTGTTTTTTAGTCTAAAAAAAACAATCAACTACAAGAAACGATAGTTTACTTTTTTTAAGATTAGTCTTAAATACATTCCTTTTTGCGTTATTACCTAAACAAGGAATTGTGATGAATTTAAAAAAAAAATGCTTTGCCTCTGGTTTTGTTTGCCTCTTTTTCTCTTGCCGGATGCCAGTCCAATGCGGATGACTACGCCGCAGATGTTTACCAAACCGGGCAGTTAAACGCGAAGCAAGAAACAAAGACCGTCAATATTATCTCTGTTTTGCCAGCGAAAGTTGCCGTAGATAACACCGCCAATAAAAAAACCGCTCAGACCTTCGGCGCAATTCTTGGGGCTGTAGCGGGCGGCGTTACTGGTCATAACGTGGGCTCAGGTAGCGGTTTGGGTACTACTGCCGGCGCGGTTGGCGGCGGAGCCGTTGGCGCAGCGGCGGGGTCATTGGTTAAAGATAAAACGTTAGTTGAAGCCGTATCTTTGACTTACAAAGAAGGAACGAAGGTTTATACCTCCACCCAGGTGGGAAAAACGTGCCAATTTACCACCGGTCTGGCTATGGTGATATCGACCAAAGATAACGAAACGCGAATTCAACCCAATACGAAATGTCCTGAGAAAAGCTAACTATCGGGAGATTTTATGAAGAAAGTTATTTTAGGCGCTGTTTTATTCACTCTAAGCGGCTCGGTTTTATCTTCTTCTTTGCAGGATCAGCTTGCGGCGGTAGCCCAGGCTGAACAGCAAGGAAAAAATGAAGAAAACAGACAGCGTGATGCTCTGCAAGCCAAACGAGATCAAGAGGCTCAACAGGAAAGACAAAGGCAAGCCAATGCGGCAGCGGTTGCTAAGCAGCGAGCAAAAGCGGCAGAAGCTGAACGGAAAGCACGGCAAGCAAAATTGGCAGCGGAAGCCGCGCAAGATAAAGCGCGCGATCAAAGCTACGAAGATGAGCTTCGTCGTTTAGAAATTCAGAAACAAAAACTGGCGCTGGCCAGGGAAGAGGCCCGGGTAAAAAGAGAAAATGAATTCATCGATCAAGAGCTGAAAAGTAAAGCTGCCCAGACAGATGTTATTCAATCTCATGCTGATGCAAACAGAAATCTATCTGAAGGCGGTCGCGATCTGCTGCAAAGCGAAGGTAAAGCCCGTGAGGAAAAGGCAAGCGGCTGGTTTAACTGATTTCGCTAATCATTTATGTGTATTAGCTCAGATTTGACCTGACATAGCTATGGCACAGACCTAAACCTAATCTGACAGGCAGGTCTGTGCCAATAGCGGACGTTGTTAACTTTGGCCCATATTCATCAATGGACGCAGGTCAATCTATACGCTAATTGTTTTGCGCTTAAGTTCTGAACTATAGTGCCGATAGTAAAATTAAGTACTTTTGCCTTAAGGAAGCAAGGTTTGAAAGATTTTTCAAAATACTCAAAAGCGTTAGGGATGGCTAAGTTCTATGTTTATGCATTTTATGACACTGAAGATGCAGCTAAGAAGCCGTTTTATATAGGCAAAGGCAAGTCAGAACGCTGCCTTGATCATATAAAGTATAATGATGACTCTCCGAAATCAGAACGAATTAATCATCTGTTAAAAACAGGAAATCTGGGTATCGACATACTACGCCATGGCATGGATGAGGCAACCGCGAAGCTTGTTGAAGCAACATGTATTGATCTCTTGGGTGTTGGAGAACTGACCAACAAAGTACGAGGAAGCAGCTCCCTTATGGGGCGAATCACGCTGGATGAGCTCAATCATCTTCTTCTTAAGCAAGAGACGGAAATCGCACCTGAACATGCCGGGCTCGCTTTTTTGCTAAACAGCACCTACAAGTCTGGCATGAGTGCACTTGCATTATATGAAGCTACGCGTGGCGTCTGGGCAAAAGTACCAAAAGATGAAAACCTACAATTTGCATACGCCACCTACGGCGGTTTGGTGATGGAAGTTTACGAGATACAGTGCTGGTTGAAGGCAGGCTCTCAGCAATACTTTACCCGGGAATTGGTCATCCCCCCCCGAAACCAACCGTTCAGAATTTGTTGGACGAATCGCATCACCAGAAATCAGAGGATTATACGTTGGCAAGCTAATCAAAAAATCGCGTAGTCATGGTAGCCCTTTCGTAAAAGTCGGGCTGGCGGAGTAAACTGACCTGCTTCCCGTTGATTAATACACCTCAATGCCAGTCATGTTGTTGAAGCTACCAATGTCCGCACCTCGCTCGAAGCCGACTGTCAGATTTGATTGTGTGCTGCCAGTGAAACCCACTATTGTGTCGATGCAGTGCTTTGCCGCCAGAAGCTGTGCACTACACAGAAAATGCATCTATGCACATAAATAAAAACCCTCTGCAAAAACAGAGGGTTAAATTCACTTTTACCTGTTCATGAAAACACAGGAAGGGTTATCGACTTATTCCCACTCAATGGTAGCCGGTGGTTTACCGCTGATGTCATACACCACACGGGAAATCCCGTTGACTTCATTGATGATGCGGTTGGAAACACGACCCAGGAAGTCATACGGCAGGTGCGCCCAGTGCGCGGTCATAAAGTCGATGGTTTCGACAGCACGCAGAGAGACCACCCAATCGTACTTACGACCATCGCCCATTACGCCAACGGAGCGTACTGGCAGGAAGACGGTGAACGCCTGGCTGACTTTGTCGTACAGATCCGCCTTACGCAGCTCTTCAATGAAGATGGCATCAGCACGGCGCAGCAGGTCGCAGTACTCTTTCTTCACTTCACCCAGTACACGTACGCCGAGGCCCGGCCCCGGGAACGGATGACGGTACAGCATGTCGTACGGCAGGCCCAGCTCCAGACCAATCTTACGCACTTCGTCTTTGAACAGCTCTTTCAGCGGTTCAACCAGCCCCATCTTCATCTCTTTCGGCAGGCCGCCAACATTGTGGTGAGATTTGATGACGTGCGCTTTACCGGTTGCAGACGCCGCAGATTCGATGACGTCAGGGTAGATGGTGCCCTGCGCCAGCCATTTCACGTCTTCCAGTTTCAACGCTTCTTCGTCGAACACTTCCACAAAAACACGGCCAATGATCTTACGCTTCGCTTCCGGATCGTTTTCGCCAGCCAACGCGGACAGGAAGCGATCTTCTGCCGGTACGTGAACGATGTTCAGACCAAAATGGTCGCCAAACATGTCCATCACCTGCTCGGCTTCGTTGAGACGCAGCAGGCCGTTGTCGACGAATACACAGGTCAGATTTTTACCGATCGCGCGGTGCAGCAGCATTGCGGTTACGGAAGAATCCACGCCGCCGGAGAGACCGAGGATCACTTTATCGTCGCCTACCTGCTCGCGAATGCGCGCCACGGCGTCGTCGATGATCTTCGCCGGCGTCCACAGGGCTTCACACTGGCAGATATCACGCACAAAACGCTCCAGCATGCGCATACCCTGGCGGGTGTGAGTCACTTCCGGGTGGAACTGTACGCCGTAGAAGCGTTTTTCTTCGTTAGCCATGATGGCGAACGGGCAGCTTTCGGTGCTGGCTACGGTCACGAAGTCGGACGGAATCGCCGTCACTTTATCGCCGTGGCTCATCCACACGTCCAGCAGCGGTTTGCCGTCGGCGGTCAGGGAATCTTCAATACCGCGAACCAGCGCGCTGTCGGTCAGCACTTCGACCTGCGCGTAACCAAATTCACGCTCATTAGAACCTTCTACATGACCGCCAAGCTGCATCGCCATGGTCTGCATCCCGTAGCAGACGCCAAATACCGGCACGCCTGCTTCAAAGACATACTGCGGCGCGCGCGGGCTGTTTTCTTCGGTGGTGCTTTCCGGGCCGCCGGAAAGAATAATGCCGCTTGGGTTGAAGTCACGAATTTGTGCTTCTGTCACATCCCACGCCCACAGTTCGCAGTAAACACCCAGCTCACGCACGCGGCGCGCAACCAGTTGAGTGTACTGAGAACCGAAGTCCAGAATGAGGATGCGATGCTTATGAATGTTTTCCGTCATTGACGCTTATTCCGAGGCAAGTGAAACAGATTAAATAAATCGCCCGACGCGAAGGTCGGGCGAAGAAAATCAGGAGCCCAGACGGTAGTTCGGGGACTCTTTGGTGATGGTCACGTCGTGAACGTGGCTTTCCTGGATACCCGCACCGCTGATACGCACAAACTCCGCTTTAGTACGCAGTTCGTCGATGGTAGCACAACCGGTCAGCCCCATACAGGAGCGCAGGCCGCCCATCTGCTGGTGAATGATCTCTTTCAGGCGACCTTTATAGGCTACGCGGCCTTCGATACCTTCCGGCACCAGTTTGTCGGCGGCGTTGTCGCTCTGGAAGTAACGGTCAGAGGAACCTTTGGACATCGCGCCCAGCGAGCCCATGCCGCGGTAAGATTTGTAAGAACGGCCCTGGTAGAGTTCGATTTCGCCCGGGGATTCTTCGGTACCCGCCAGCATAGAACCGACCATGACAGCGCTCGCGCCTGCGGCGATGGCTTTGGCGATGTCGCCGGAGAAACGGATACCGCCGTCAGCGATAACCGGAATCCCGGTGCCTTCCAGCGCTTCAACTGCGTCAGAAACAGCGGTAATCTGCGGAACGCCCACGCCAGTCACGATACGAGTGGTACAGATGGAACCCGGGCCGATACCGACTTTCACCGCGCTGCAACCGGCTTCCGCCAGTGCGCGAGCGCCTGCGCCCGTCGCGACGTTGCCGCCGATGATTTGCAGGTCAGGATATTTAGCACGGGTTTCACGGATACGTTGCAACACGCCTTCAGAGTGACCGTGAGAAGAGTCGATCAGCAGGACGTCAACGCCTGCCGCCACCAGCGCGTCAACGCGCTCTTCGTTGCCCGCGCCTGCGCCGACCGCCGCGCCGACACGTAAACGGCCCTGCTCATCTTTACAGGAGTTTGGTTTACGTTCCGCTTTCTGGAAATCTTTTACGGTAATCATGCCAAGCAGATGGAAGTTATCATCAACGACCAGCGCTTTTTCTACGCGTTTTTCGTGCATTTTTGCCAGCACGACTTCACGGGCTTCGCCTTCACGAACGGTCACCAGACGCTCTTTCGGCGTCATGTAAACACTCACCGGCTGGTTCAGGTCAGTCACAAAACGCACGTCACGACCGGTGATGATACCCACCAGCTCGTTATCTTCAGTCACCACCGGATAGCCCGCAAAACCGTTACGCTCGGTCAGGGCTTTCACTTCATGCAACGTGGTGGTTGGCAGGACGGTCTGCGGGTCGGTCACTACGCCGGACTCGTGTTTCTTCACGCGGCGAACTTCTTCCGCCTGGCGCTCAATAGACATGTTTTTGTGGATAAAACCGATGCCGCCTTCCTGGGCCAGGGCAATTGCCAGGCGCGCTTCCGTCACGGTGTCCATCGCCGCAGAAAGCATAGGAATATTCAGACGAATAGTTTTCGTCAACTGCGTGCTGAGATCAGCAGTATTCGGCAAAACGGTGGAGTGAGCGGGAACAAGGAGGACGTCGTCAAACGTCAGGGCTTCTTTAGCGATACGTAGCATGGGCAATATCTCACCTGGGAGGTTAATAAATATTGCCGCGGCATTATACAGAACGTAATCGGTTGCATCTACATTTTTTTGCAAATAGTGCTTGCGATCCCCCGTGAGCAGGTTACTATCGATTGAATAACCTGCTGATTTAGAATTTGATCCCGCTCACATGTTATCCTCTCAAACTTCCTCAATTTTTACCGTAAGCCGCCTTAACCAGACGGTTCGTCTGCTGTTAGAACAGGAGATGGGACAGGTATGGATCAGCGGCGAGATTTCTAATTTCACGCAGCCTGCGTCGGGCCACTGGTACTTTACGCTCAAAGACGATACCGCTCAGGTGCGCTGTGCGATGTTCCGCAACAGCAACCGCCGGGTGACGTTCCGCCCGCAGCACGGGCAGCAGGTGCTGGTACGCGCCAACATTACGCTGTACGAGCCGCGCGGCGATTATCAAATCATCGCCGAAAGTATGCAGCCGGCTGGCGAAGGCTTGTTGCAGCAGAAGTATGAGCAGCTAAAAGCCAAACTCCATGCCGAAGGCTTGTTCGATCAGCAGCATAAACAGCCGTTGCCCTCCCCGGCCCACTGCGTTGGGGTGATCACCTCGAAAACCGGCGCGGCGCTGCACGATATCCTCCACGTGTTGAAGCGTCGTGACCCATCCCTGCCCGTTATTATCTATCCAACCGCGGTACAGGGCGACGATGCGCCGGGGCAGATCGTTCGTGCTATCGAACTGGCAAACACGCGCGGCGAGTGCGACGTGCTGATCGTCGGACGCGGCGGCGGTTCGCTGGAAGATTTGTGGAGTTTTAACGACGAACGCGTGGCGCGGGCTATTTTTGCCAGCCGTATTCCGGTGGTCAGCGCCGTCGGTCACGAAACCGACGTCACTATCGCCGATTTTGTCGCCGACCTGCGCGCGCCGACGCCATCAGCAGCGGCAGAAATTGTCAGCCGTAACCAGCAGGAGTTGTTGCGTCAGATCCAGTCCGCCCAGCAGCGTCTGGGCATGGCGATGGACTACTACCTCGCCAACCGCAGCCGTCGTTTCACGCAGATTTTTCACCGTCTGCAACAACAACATCCGCAACTACGTCTGGCCCGTCAGCAAACCGCGCTGGAACGTCTACGCCAACGGATGGGATTTGCGCTTGAGGCCAGGATTAAGCAGGCCACTCAGCGTCAGCAACGCGTAAGTCAACGCCTGAGCCAGCAAAATCCGCAGCCGCGCATTCACCGCGTGCAGTCGCGCATCCAACAGCTGGAATATCGTCTGACGGAGAATATCCGCTCACGGTTAAGCGAACAGCGCGAGCGTTTTGGCAACGCGGTCACGCATCTGGAAGCGGTCAGCCCGTTAGCCACGCTGGCGCGCGGCTATACGGTTTCGACGACAACGGACGGCAAGGTGTTGAAAAAGATCAAACAGGTCAAAGCAGGCGATATCATGACCACGCGGCTGGAGGACGGCTGGCTTGAAAGTGAAGTCAAATCCGTCACGCCGGGAACGTAATCCAACACTCCCCCACCTTTTGCAGCGCGATGTTGGGTTTCGACTTCACCTCAGCCAACCCACGCGCCACGTCGGATAAGGTGTAGCCACAATCCGACGCTCAACCGGTTTGTCATTCGCCTCAAAACCGGGCAGGGAATACCCGCCCGGTTTTGTCTAACTTACCAGTTATAGCGCAGATTGAGGCTACCGTTCAGATCGCCAAAGTCATTGCTGCCAGTCTGCCCGGCAACCTGAGCGCGAACGCTCCACTGCTTATCGATATCTGCCTGCAGACCCACTTTCAGCTCCGCACGGTTAGCCGGAAGATCCTGTTTCACCGTGGCATCATCAAACGATACCGACACATCATCGCTGGTGTGCAGCCAGTTGGCTTCAGCAAACGGCTGGATAACCGTACGGCTGCCTTTGTACAGCTTGCCGTCAACACGCAGACCCAGGCGCGTTGTCCAACTGTCGCCATCCTGACCGTCGATCCGGGTGCCGTAGTTATCCTTCACGCTATCCGCTGAGTAGTTCTGCCAGACAACCTGCGCCTGCGGCGTCAGACTGACAGTATTACCGTTGCTAAGCGCAATATCGTAGCGATAACCGGTTTCCAGCGAGACAGCATTAGCGGTTGAATCATAAGATTCAGATCCCGCATCACCGCTCTCTACGCTGTTGTTGTAGAAACCATATTGGTACCAGCTGTCGACATACGCGCCGCTATGCGTTTGGGCATCGGCAAACCAGGTGGCATAGACGCCAAGGTTGTAGCCGTCTACGTTGGCGCTGCTGGTGAACTGGCTACCGTCTGCGCCACGGTTACCGGTGCTGTCGGTATCGGCGTTGATGTAGCTCGCTATGACGCCAACGGTAATGCTCTGTTGGCCGTTACCCCAAGCCAGAATGTCGCCGCCTAGCTGGAACTGAGAGTAGTTGCTGTCCATATCGATATTACCGCTGACAGCCTCTGATTCCGCTTTACCCGCTTTGAAGCGTGCCCAGACGCTGCCATCAGCGTTACGATACTGGCTGCCCTCGCGGTCATAGAGGGTCTGTCTGCATTTGCAGGTTGCGCGCCATCCACTGGTTGCCCATGTACGCGCCGATATCCGCACGGTACTGTGGTGCGACATCGCCGCCGTCGTCCGGAGGCGTGACATCGCCACCGTCGCCGCCGTCGTCCGAAGGCGTGACATCGCCACCGCTGTCGTCATCATCAGACTGTGCTTTTGACGCCAGATACCAGTCGTTGTCACTTTCATTCCAGTACAGACGGTAGGTATACAGACTGGCGTTTACCTCATTTTTTAACACAAACGCATCGCTGGTCGATACGCCGCCAACATCCACCACTTCGATACCGTTAGTGGTCTGCGCCCCATCGCCGATGCCGTTGATGTACAGATCGGTGGTGCCGGAGGCATCGCCGGTAATGACCAACTTATCGGTCGCCGAATCATCGTCGCCCAGGACGGTATTCAGGTAAAGCGAGCCGCCGTTGCCGGTTTTATCGCCCAGTACGCTGGTGACTTCAAAGCTATCGCCTGCGCCCAGAGTGAAGGTGCCGTGTGCTGGCGTCGCTGACGTGGCGGTCGCATTCCAGCTCAGCCCTTCGGTAAGCAGGTATTCAGACTGGTCTTGAGGATTGATTGTTCCGGTTACGGTCAGATAGTCCGGCTTGTCGGTGAGGTTCATCGTCAGGCTGGTAAAGTCGCCGCTGATATCGCTGTCCATATCCATCAGTTTAAAGGACTGGAACTCCGCGTCGGAGGCGCGCGCTTGTAGGCTGGCGTCGCTGACGACCAAATCACCGCCAAGCGTGGCGCTGCCACCGGTAATCAGCGGTTGCGCTGAGTCACTATTCAGCTCAACGTTCAGCGTACTGCCATCTTCCTGAATTAACGCGCTGTCGCCGAGATCCAACGAGGTGCCGAGCGCCAGTTGGGTCGTCGCGCCGCCATGAGTGGTGATGCCGCCCACCGCGCTGACTTCACCGTCTGCGTCCAGTACCAGCGTGGCGTTATTGTCCACCAGACCGGTGCCCAGCGCCGTCGTGCTGGCGGCGACCAGCGTACCTTCATTGATTGTAGTGCCGCCGCTGTAGTCGTTGTCGCCGGAGAGGATCAGCGTGCCTGCGCCTTCTTTGGTCAGCGACTTACCGTCCCATGTGCTGCCCGGATCCAGCGCGTCATCAACATCTGTCAGTTTAGCCGCAACGTTAAAGCTGCCGTCAGGGTCACTTAGCGTAAAGGTGCCGTGGGCGTCGGTAGAAGCGTTGTCTCTGTCCGCATACCAGGAGAGGGAGGCCGTCAGATCATAGTTTGTGCTATCTGCTTCGTCGACTTTTCCGTCGATGGTCAGGAAGTCAACATCTTCGCTATTCATTCCCGCGACGGTCAAATCATTGAAATCGGTCGTAATGGCGCTGTCGCTGTCAATCAGCGTGTAGGTGTATGCCTCAGGCGTCCAGCTGTCTGTGACGTTGCCGATCCCGGTAATGTTGAGCGCACCAGCCAACGAGACGCTGTCAGCGGTAATGGCGCTTTCACCATTAGTCTTACTGAGGTCAATATTCAGCGTACTATCGGCTTGCTGAGTCAGCGAGTCGACGTTGAGCGTCGTACCTTTGGACAGCTCAGTCGTTGCTCCAGACTGGGTCGTGACATTCGCAAGGTTGAATTCGCCCTCCGCGTCCAGCTTCAGCGTACTCGCGTTATCGACATCACCGCCGCCCAGCGCGTTAACGTTGGCGGCAATCAGCGTACCGCCGGAAATAGTGGTGCCGCCGGAGTAAGTGTTGTCGCCGCTTAACGTCAGCTCGCCCGTACCGGTTTTCATCAGCGAACCGTTGCCGGAAAGCGTATTTTCCAGCTCGCCTTCGCCGACCTGAAGCACGCCGCTGTTGGCAACAGCCCCGGTACCCAGCGAATCTGCATGGTCAGCAATCAGCGTGCCGTCGGAAATAGTGGTACCGCCGCTGTAGTTGTTATCGCCGGTCACGATCAGCTCATCGCTACCGCTTTTGACAATTTGGCCCTCGCCGGTCACGTTGTTATCCAGCGTGCCTTGGCTCAACTCAAGCTTTGCGTTTTCTGCAATGGCCACGTCGCCGCTGCCGAGCGCGGCGGCATCATTCGCAGACAGCGTACCGCCGTTAATGTCGGTATTGCCGAAGTCGTTCGCCGTGTTGCTGAGGACGAGCGTACCGTCGCCTTCTTTGAACAGCGTTTTACCGTCCCAGTTGGAGGTGGCCGCGGTTTCATCCAGTTCGCTGGTGACGGTAAAGGTATCGCCTGCGTCAACGGTAAAGGTGCCGTGCGCAACGCGCGCAGATTTTGCGTCCGCGTACCAGCTCAGGCCCGTAGACAACACGTAGTTGGTATTATCATTCGCATCAACGCCCGCGTTGATCGTCAGGTAATCCGGCATAGCAGAGGTGTCGGCATCCAGCGTTACGCTGTCAAAATCGGTAGTAATCGCGGTTTGCGAATCAATTAGCGTGAACGATCCTAACTGCTCGTCGGTTTCGGGCGCGACAAAGGTGGCCGCTGAGCTAAGGTTCAGTGTCCCATCCAGCGTCACGTTGGCGGCTTTGATAATTGGCGAGCTGTTGGCGGTATCCAGCGTCGCGTTTATCTGGCTGCCGTCCTGCAAGGTCAGGGTATTGCCCACCGTCAGCAGCGTGCCTGTCGAACCGCTCTCGTTGTTCAGCGTAATGTCGCCGTTGTTGGTCAGGTTGCCGATGATTGACGAGTCGGTCATATTCCACTGGCTAGTATCGTCGAGCGACAGTGTAGTAAACATCGCATCTACACTACCGGTTAACGTGGAACCCTGGCTTAAAGACAGCGATGACGATGACATGTCACTCTGAACAACGTCACCGTTCAATGTCGTATTGTCGGCCTGAATGACCGCCTTGCTGCCCAGCTTGATCACTGCCGGCGCGTCAAATGCGCTATCGGTTAGCACGATAGGATCGTTAATCGTCGTGCCAGAGTCCACATGCAGCGCAATCGTCTCTGAATTAACCTGTGCTTTGTTAACCGTCAGCGCGTTGATATCATCATACCCACCGCTTTTACCTTTGCTTGTTATAAAGATGCCGTCGCCGTCGGCGTTGATGGTGGCGCCGTTAATATCCACGCTGGAGGCGAGGATTTTAATACCGATGCCTTTGGAGTTGATGGCCATCGAATCTTTATCATCAGAGATGCTCACCGTTGAGGCGTTTTTCACCTCAATAGCGGCGCCTGTGGCATTATCGTGCGTGACGGTAGAGTTCGTAATATCAAGAACGCCCTTGTTGGACACAAGAAGCGTACTATCCGTACCCGTGGAGCTCATCGTGCTATCGGACACATTCAGCCAGGAGTTGTATGTCGTCTCGCCTACTACGCGCACCTGGCCGTTTGTCAGCGTAATTACGCTCCCGTCCTTAATGTTAAGCGTGCTACCTGATTGTGACACTATGCTGCTACGGCTTTGCGTCGTTGCCGTAACGTCGGTGCCAATCAGGGCAGCCCATGACTCGCCAGAGAGGGTCAGGATGCCGTAATTACTTCCGATCTGGATGCTCCCGCCATTCAGCGTCATGCTGCTTTGCGCCTGGAGGTCGATACCTGCCGTGTAGGTTCCTTCCGTAGAGATCTGCGCCCCGGTCAGGTCAAGTGTTGCGCCCTTGTTGAGGGTAACTGCCGTGGCGATAGCATGAGTTCCCTGAACAGGATCGCCGCCGCCGTTGGTGTTAATCACGACATTTGTACCTGTACCCGACGTTGCCTGCCAGCCCCCTTCGGGCGTTGCAAGGCCTTCGAGGTGCAGTGCAGAACCTTCACCAGTGCCTGAGTAGGAAATCGGCGAATCGTCGCTCAGGTCGTGCTTGACCCCATCGGTGTATGACACCGGATTATCGGCGATGGCCAGCGGGCTGGCAAAGCCAAGCGCGGCAACAATTGCCAGGGCCAGCGCATGGTGTCTTGCCCATCCTGAATCAGGCTTTTTAATAGAAGGGGCGACTTCATTAGCGTGCGCCTGTATTTTAACTTTGCTGTGGCTTCGCGCCAGTTCTGAAGCTACGACATACATATTTCGCACGGCGCTCCAGACGATACTGTAGGTCCTGTTCAATTTTTAAATTTCCTTTTAATAACATTCACGAAGCAAACTTGATTTGATTGGCTGCAAATAGCTTTTAAATGGTGTATATAAATGAGTTAAATAATAAATAACAAAAATATGATTCTATGAATGGTTGCTGTCATCTGTAACAATGTATTATCAAAGACAAATTATTAACTAATTTCAAGCCTTATTTCAATACCAGGTCAGCTTCTGGTTAATTTATAATTAATATGAATATATTTATCTATTTAATAAATATTTATATTATGAATAACATTTAATAATTTCATATATTGAGATAAATAGATACGTGAGATAAAAGGTGTGATTATCATGCGACACCTGGTGTTATTTTGTATATAGGTAGCGCCAGATACCGGGTTACAGAAGGGAAACGGCGCATCTACACACCAGCGGCAAACGGTGATGACTCCAATTAGCAGAACATATACTTTTCAATGAATGCTCCGATCACTTTTTCATGAAGCTCAATTGAACGTGAAAAACAAATTATTTTTCGTGCCAGACGCTTAATACGTTACTCCACGCACGTCGCATAACCTGCTGTACTTGCCGGCTGAATGGCGCAGTTTTGCTGCTTAGTATTCTCATCCACGCCGCAATACATGCCGCCGCCCGAGGTTGATTTAGATAAATAGGGATAGCCCAGCGTCGGCCAGCCTAACGAGCTAATTGAATGATACAGCGTCAACAGGTCGTTATTATCCGGTGCTTTGCTCAGGCTACCGCACTGTTTAGCAATATCCCATTTAGTGTTGTCCACCGTATGCGTCATCGCCCAGTACTCGTTATTTGCATGAACTCCGTTGGTAAATACTGGCGTCACGCCTGACGGTAGCTCAGCCTGCAGCCACGGACGATGCAGCGTTTTTCCGTTGACGGATGTCGTATCCGACATATTTCCCCAGAACAACGCTTTATCCGTATCCGGGCTGGTAAGTACCATAAAAATCACATCCAGTGAGGCGTGAAGAGCCGTATTGTCCGTCAGTTTCACCGTGAGTGGCGTTTTTAACCCCAGACTTTTATCCTGATTAAGCGTAAACGTTGCCGTACCGTCGCTGCCGGTAGTGCCGGTAAAGACAATCCCGGTGGTGGTCATACTTCGGCTGGCGCTTGCGGGAGTCAGCTCTTTAAGCATGAGATCATCTGCTCCGGCATCCGCTGCCACGTCGCCATCCGTTACCACCGTACCTGCCCGATTTTTCGAATCGCCACGTGACAACGTAAAACCGACGTTGGCGACCGGGTTACCGCTGCTATCTTTTACCGTCACCGTTAACGGCATCGCGCTTCCCTTCTCCACTACCGCCGCGTTTTTCGCGCTGTCCATCGCCGTCGAGGTCAGCGTAATATTGGCAGGAGTAGACGTATGCGGCTCGACCAGACACACCTGCGCGCCAGACACGCTCGTGGAACTGGTGTGGCCTTTGGCGCCGGTATCCAGCCGCAGATACTGGTAATACCCGGTTCCAGGCTCCTAGTCCACCGCCAGCCAGCTTTTACCCGCCCCTACCGGCCAGCCGAATGCCGTATTGAGAGCGCTGTCTGGATGGTCGCTATACAGCGTTTGCAGGTCATTAAACAACGGCTGATATGCAGCATCACAGGTGGTCGCGCCCGCTTTCTGGGTGTTCGCGATAGTCACCAGAGGCCATGTTTCGTTATTGTAATAGTAGGTGCCGCTATTCGACGTCATCTCCGCAGCCAGCAGCGGGCGGTGGAATTTCACCCCCGCGCTGTTGGCCGCCGTTTCCGGCATATGGCCCCACATTTTGGCTTTATCGCTGTCCGGGCTGGTAATGACGGTAAAAATGACATCCATATTGCTGACGGTCGGCGGATTGTCGGACAGCATCGCCTGCAGCGCTGTTTTCAGGCCGGGGGTATTATCCTGCGTCAGCTCAAACTGCACCCTGCCGCTCTCATCCGTAGTGCCGTACCAGTACCAGAGCTGCTCCCCGGAATAATGGTAGGCAAATACTTTAGCATCCGCTGGCGGCGCAATCGGCGTTAACAGCATGTCGCTGTTGTTGGTGCTGTCACTACCGCCAGCCCGGTTTTGCGAATAGTTTCCTCGCCCCAGCCGAATGGGCACATTGGGCTACGGCGTGCCGGCGCCGTCCGTGACGGTCACCGTCAGCGGGATTTTATCCCCTTTTTTCGCCAGCGCGGCGGATTTTTCGGCATTCATGGCGCTGGAGGTCAACGCTATCGCCAACACCCTGCGCTTCGCCAGACAGAGCTGCGCCGTTGAGGTATTCGTATTTGTGACCTGCGTAACGCCGTTATTTAGCCTGATATACTGGAAATTATTCGTCGAGTGCGTATCGTTGACTTTCGAATCCCCTGCTCCCCAGTATTTCCCCGCGTCTACAGGCAACCCAAAGGCGGCCGTTAGTCCACCATTCGGATAGTCGTTATACAACGTTTTTAAATCATCCAGCGTCGGCAATCCCAGCCGATCGCACGGGCTGGCGGAGTCCTGATACAGGTTTGGATAGCGGTTCCAGGTGTACCAGTGCTCATTATTTGACAGGAAGGACGTGGTATCCGTCGTTGAAGAAAGCTCGGCGCGCAGCAGCGGCCGCGCAAACTCAACGCCCTTACTGTTGGTAAAGGTTTCCGGCATATGGCCCCAGTATGAGGCCTTGTCGCTATCCGGGCTGGTGATAACGGTAAAGATAGCGTCTTTGCTGTCTGTCAGGTTGCTGCCGTCCATCGTGGCGGCGCTGATGGTGGTCTTTAAACCTGCGGTACTGTCCTGCGCAAGGGTAAATGTCACCTGTCCCTGGGCATCGGTTTGCGCATACAGATATTTCGCGGAGGTATCCAGCAGGTATGTCGCCGGGCCGGACGGCATCACATTACGCAGCGTAATATCGTCTGCAGCGCTTGAGGACGATGTGGCGCTGTTGACGCGGTTGTACGAAGATCCCCGGCTGATTTTCACCATCACGTTTTTCATCGGCTGACCTGCGGCGTCTTTCACCGTGACGGTGGCGGCCATCTGCTCGCCCTTTTTCGCTTTTGCGATCCCGGTGGCTGCATCCTGGCCTGCCAGCGTCAGCGTCAGGCTGGCGGCGGCGCTGCGTGGCGAGGTAAGGCAGGTCTGCATATAGTACGTCGTGGTGCTGGTCGTCGTTTTGACATCATTGCCGTCGTTAAACAGGTTGACCGCCGCGTAGAGCGACTGCGCGCCGTCTGACGACATCACGTAATCCCCCGCCCACCAGTAGCGGCTGACGTTATTGTTGCCAGAACTGGTCATCGGCCAGCCGTTACAACTGCGCATGGCGTTATCAGGCCAGGTACTGTACAGCGTCTGGAGGTTGCTGACGGTGGGCAGATAATTGCGCCCGCAGCCGCCGCCGGCGCCGTTCTAGGCTTTATCGACGGTTATCATGCCCCAGGTTTCGCCTTTGTCGTAGTAACCGTTGGCGATGGTCAGCGATTTGCCGGGCGTGACGCTGAACTCGCTGGCCAGCAACGGGCGCTTGTACACCACGCCGCTGCTGTCGGTCAGCGTTTCCGCCATATGGCCCCAGTAGTTGGCTTTCGGCGTGTCCGGGCTGGTGACGACGGTAAAAATGACCGGTAGCAGCGCGCTCGTTACGCCGTTGTGCTCTATCACCGCCGTCAGCGGCGTTTTAAAGCCCGCGCCGCTGTCCTGGCTGATATTCAGCGTCAGCG
Organism: Salmonella sp. K21076; assembly: GCF_039650795.1. NCBI lineage: Bacteria > Pseudomonadati > Pseudomonadota > Gammaproteobacteria > Enterobacterales > Enterobacteriaceae > Salmonella > Salmonella sp. K21076. The sequence continues at coordinate 111,216 of NZ_JBCLYA010000045.1, read as the reverse complement.
TGCCGTCAGCGCCGGTGGCGGTGTAATATTTAACGCCGCTGCTACGCCCGTCGCTGTGGTTTATCTGTATCTCCGCCGCCGACGCGCTATTCACTTCCTGATTCGCGCGCCCGACGCTGTCGCCGCGCGTAAAGATAACCGGCGTGTCGGCGGCCAGGTTGCCCTGGGCGTCCCGCGTGGTGATGATGACCGGGATGGTCTCGCCGACTTTCGCTTTGGCAAATCCGTCGCTGTCGTTATACAAAGGCGAAGTGAGCGTTATCTGCGTCGCCGCCGGATGGGCGTTTTGCAAGCAGACGAAATAGAGTTGTTCACTCCACGCCAGCGAGCTAATACCGCCATCGCGCAGATCAATCGACTTAACGTAGCGGTTTTCCGTACTCCTGCTCAAATCAGCGGTGCTGTTCTGGTAGTTTTTACCATCCAGCGGCCAGCCCTGCTGCGTATTCATGGTGCCGCCGGGCCTGGCGTCGTACAGCGATTGCAGATCGGCAAGTGTCGGTACGTATCCCGCGCCACAGGCGTCGTTCGCCACTTCAAAATCGACGATTCCCCAGGCTTCGTTGTTTTCCGTATTGTCGCCGTGGGTAAAGCCGCTGGCGATTTCAGCCGATAACAGCGGGCGCTTAAACACCACGCCGTTGGCCGCCGTGGTCGTTTCCGGCATATGGCCCCACATTTTGGCTTTGTCGCTATTAGGGCTGGTGACCACAGTAAAAATAGTGTCGATGCTGGCCGTCGCGCTGGCGTTATCGTACAGCGCCGCCGTAATCGCGACTTTCGTCCCGTGGGCATCCGGGCGGGTGACGTTGATGATTTTGCTGCCGTTTTCACCGGTCATGCCGCCGATTTTGGTGGCGGTGTCGTTGAGCGAATCGCCGTCAATCACTACCGCCGAGACGATGCCGTCGCCGCGGCTGAGCACGAACGGCGCTTGCGGCAGCGGATTGCCGCTGGCGTCTTTTACCGTCACTTTAAGCTGGAGCGTATCTCCCTTTTTCACCTTCACCGCGTGTTCGCTGTTCTCGTCATACCACAATGACGTATTCACCGGCTCAATGGTGATGGAGGCTGCCGTCGGGTTATCGCTGGCAAGGCAACTGACGTAATCGGATGCGCCAGCGCCGCCCGGAAATTCGCTACCGTTAGAAAGCGCTATCAGTTTCCACGTTGTGGCGCTTTGCCAGGTGGAGGTCCAGTAATTAATCAGCACCGGCCAGCCGTGCGTGCTATTGATAGCCCCGTCGCGGTTAGCGGCGTAAAGCGCCTCCAGTTGATCGGCGCGCGGCAATCGGTTAGCGGCGCAGCCGCCCGCCGCCGTATTGCCTACCGCATCGGCATGGGTAGCGCGCGCCCAGCTCTCGTTGGCCTCGGTTTGGGTGCGGGTCGCGGCAACCTCCGCCGCCAGTTTCGGTCGCTCAAAGGTCATATCGCCCACCGTGATGGCGTCGGACATATGGCCCCACATTTGCGCATCCGGCGTATCGGGGCTGGTGGGAACGGTAAACTTCACGCTGCGGTTAACGGGGGTGGTGATCAGCGAGTTAACCGGCAGTACGGTCAGCGGCGTCAGCAAGCCGACACCCTGCGGTTGTTCAATGACCAGCGTGGCGTTGCCTGCGGCATCGGTCATGCCCTGGTACGTCATCGACGCCAGGGAAGAGCCGAAAGACGTTCCGCCCATCACCAGCGTTCCGTCGCTGGGATCGGTAAAGCCCGTGGTGGCGTTGGCGCGATTTTTACCGTGCGACATGGTGACGGTAAAGCTGGCGTTGGGCACGCTTAACCCGTTCAGCGCGTTGACGGAATGGACGTTCATCGTAATTTTTTCGCCCACTTTGGCTACCGCATTACGTAACGACTCGTTGCCATCAAAGTACACGTCCAGGCTGGTCACCAACTCGTTACCGGAGCAGGAGAGATAGTTCGGTTCAGCGCCGCTGAACAGGCTGTCCGCGCCGGTCGCCAGGTTAACGTGCGCAGTGGTGGAACCATCGGTATCCGCCGCAATATAGCTATGTTTCTGTGTCGGCCAGCCGTAAGTCGTTTCCATCGTATTGCCGGAATGGGCTTCATACAGCGTATCCAGCAGCAGTTGTCCCGGCACCTGGCCTGCGCCGCACTGGTTTGTCGCTGCCGTCACTGAGTTAAACGTGGCCCAGTACTCGTTATTCTCAAATTCGGAACCGGTATCCTGCGCGGCCTCTTCCGCCAGCAGCGGACGTTTGTAAATATTGCCCGCTTCCACCACGCCCTGCATATGGCCCCACATACGGGCCTGCGTCACGTCCGGGCTGGTGACGACGGTAAAAATCACATTCTGCGTCGCTTCCGTGCCGTCGAACAGCACCACGCGCACCGGGGTTAATACGCCAGCGCCCTTGTCCTGGGTCAGCGCCAGCGAAAACTGGCCGTTGGCGTCGGTGACGCCGTGATAGTGACCGTCGCCGCCGTCCAGATTGGCGATAACTACCGGTTCATCCGTCCACTGATGCGCGGCATCAAGATCGGCGTTCTTCTGATTCTGGCGATTTTGCTCGTCGCCCAGGTAGACATTAAAGTAGCGATAAGGCAGCGGTTTATTGGTGGCGCTGTCGGTGACGGCGATCTTCATGTTGATCTCTTCGCCCACCTTCACTTTCGCCGCGTTGGCCGTCGAATCAAAATTATCGGTGCTAATCACTAATTTCGGCGTGACCGCAGGCGAGGCTTTATCCACACAGCTCACCAGCGATTGCGTGGCGTCCGGCATCTGCGTAAGGGCGCGGCTGCGCATATCAATGCTGATGTGGTCAGTTGCGCTCGCCCCCTGTGAGGAGGACCAGTGCTCTTCGTCACCGGATGTCACCCCACCGGCCAGCCGAGAGTGGTGGCTAAATCGCCGCGCTCGATTTTTAACCCTTCCAGTTGGCGCGCATCCGGCAGAATATCGCAGTGTTTATCCGCATGGCCCCAGGTGAACTGCGCCCAGTTTTCATTATTGATACTGGCGACGCGGTCTTCGCCCTCGGTTTCCGCCGCCAGTTTGGGGCGGTCAAAAGTGTAGCTTGCGCCGTCCACCGTGGCGGTGGAACTGTCCGCCATATGGCCGTACATGTTGGCGCTGCTGCTGTCCGGGCTGGTGAGGGTGGTAAAAATCACATCCGCGCTGGCTTTCAGCGCAGGCGCGTTCGACGGGTGCGCCATCAGCGGGGTTTTAACGCCCGGCCCGTTAGCCTGGGTGACGGTCACCGTCGCCACCCCTTCCGCGTTGGTCGTGCCGTGGTATTCGGTGGCAGTGGTGGTGAGTTCGGTGTTGCCGACGCGTACCGGCGCGGTATTGTTCACCACGCCCTGGCGGTTTTGCGCATCGCCGCGGGTAATCACAAACGCGATATTGCCCGCTGGCTCACCGTTACAACCTTTGGTATTCACCGTCAGCGTGATGCTTTCGCCCGCTTTCACCTTCGCGGCGTTAAGCGACTCATCCAGATGATCGGCGGTAAGGGTTACCGGGTCACCCACGGCGGGCGCGATATCCACGGCAAACTTTTGTTCAAGCACTTCGACCGCCGTGTTATAAGGCACGCCGGTGCGGGTAAGCAACCACAGCGGCGGCATAGCGGTTGAGGTATCCAGTTGCGACCAGACTACCAGATGGCGGCCTGCCATATTTTGCTCACAGAACGTCAGGTTTGCCGACGATTGTGGAGACAGCGGCGTCTCCGGCGTGGCGGCGTCGGCCCATACCAGCGTGACGGAGGGTATCCGTTCACTCTGCCAGACCAGCGGCGGCTCGGCGAAAATATCGCCTTCGGCATCGCGCGGATTGGTTAAGGTCAGCGCGCTGCCGACATCACTGGTGCTGAACTGGCTGGGTTTCGCGGAATAATCGACGGGATTCGCTGCATCAGATCGCAACTGAACGCTGCCCTGATAAACCGGGATCGTCACGCCGTCAGCCAGCGGCGGCGTGCCGTTAATGGCGGCAGTTGAGACGTCAGGCTCCTGCCATGGGGCGCTGCTTTGCGCCGCCTGGGCAAAAAAAGCGGTAACACAAAACAGACATGCCTGTAGCCCGGATAAAAGATGGGTATTCGTTTTCAGTTTCAATGCAGCACCTGGAATACATCCCTTTCTGACTATTCATTCCATCGGCGGTAAAAATGCGAAACGTTTCACTACCGGTACCAACGACAATTTACCGAAACCCAACCATCCCGATCACGGCTGTACAAGACAGGCGGCATAGCCTATCGAGTAATCGCTGCTGGTGGTCGGGCAATGTGTTGTGCCCCCTTTCGCTAACGAAACCCAGCAATAATTATACGTCCCAGGCGTACTGCTAGCGTAAGGCAACGAAACTGTCGGCCATCCGTTAGCGACCGCCATCTGCTCATCGCGTATTTTTTCCAGCACGCCTTTTGCCGGGAACCCGGCCACCCCGCCACAGTTCTTGCTCATATCATAGGTAAGACCATCGGCTTTCGTATAAACCGAAACCCAGGTTTCGTTATTTTCTTTCCGGCTATCCGTCGCGCCAGCAGGCGCTTCTTTCATCAACAAGGGGCGATGCAGCGTCACGCCACCAACCGTCAGCGTATCCGGCATATGCCCCCAGTACTGCGCTTTATCGGTATCCGGGCTGGTAATCACGTTAAAGATCACGCCCAGCGCTGTGTTGGTTGATTGCGTGACATCCCCCGTCGCGCTGGCCGTCAGCTCGGTTTTTAGCCCCACACTGCCGTCCTGGTTCACCGTAAACGTTGCCGTCCCGTCAGCCCCCGTGACGCCGCTAAACACATTGCCGGAAGCCGTCATTGATTTCGTTGTCGGCGACGGCGTCAGTTCCTGCAACGTCAAATCGTCTGCTGTAGTATTCCACGTATATTTAATGTCGAGGCGATCATTCGCATCGCCCCGTTTCAGGGTAAACGGTTCATTCGCTATGGGAACGCCCGCGCGGTTTTTCACCGTCACCGTCAAGGGAATAGCCTCGCCTTTTTTCGCCACCGCCGCGCCTTTCTCCGCATCCATCGCCGTCGAGGTTAGCGTAATGGAGGCAGGGACATTACGCGCATTGACCAAACAGGCCTGCAAGCTGGTGGAGGTTGGCGCCGATATCTGACCGGTTTTCAGGTTTATCGCCTGGTGTGCTTTCGAGCTATTCAGATCGGCAGACCACCAGAGTTTACCGGTTTTCACCGGCCAGCCGAATTGATCCTCCAGCGCGCCGTCAGGATACAGTTGCTGTAGCGCCTTTAAGTCATTCATCAGCGGCATATACTCAACGTCGCACGCAGACTGGCCTGCCGTATACGTCTGTACGCCGGTCGGCGCCGCCCATTTTTCACCGTTCACGGTGATGTAGTTGACGCCCGACGGCGCTTCCGCCTGCAAATGCGGGCGCTGGTAGCGGAGGCCGTCCGGCCCTTCCACGGTTTCCGGCATATGCCCCCAGTAGTTGGCGCTGGCGACGTCCGGGCTGGTAAGGACGGTAAATATCACGTCCTTACTGCTCGTTGCGGTAATGTCATTCGCAACGGTGACGCGGATGGGCGTTTTAAGACCCATAGTATTATTTTGCGACACGCTAAACGTTATTTGCCCCTGGGCGTCCGTTTGCGCATACATATATTTATCCACCGACCCCAGCAAGTACGTCGCCGTACCGGAAGGCTGGATATTACTTAAGGTAATATCGTCCGCGTTGTTGGTGGTATACACGCTCCCCGCACGCGTCAGCGCATCGCCGCGCGTGATTTTCACCGTCGCGTTGCTAACAGGCTGCCCGGCAGCGTTCGTCACCTTCACCGTCATGGGGATCGTTTCGCCTTTTTTCGCCACGGCCGCCGATTTGTCCGCGTTCCAGGCGTCCGTAGAGAGCGCGATATTCATCTGGCGCGGTTTGGTCAGGCAGAGCTGGTAATAGTAATTACCCGGCGTTCCCGACATGGAGTAATCTATGCCCGTACTGAGATCGATATATCGCCAGTATATGACTTGACCTTGCAGCAGGCTGTCGCCCGCCCACCATTTCTTCCTGACGGGTAAGCCTATGTCGGTCGTGACCTTGCCGCTGGGGTGATCGCCGTACAGCGCCTTGAGATCATCCAGCGTGGCCATCTGATTTATCGAACAGGCGCCATAATTACTGGTATCAAAATTATTCACTATAGGCCAGTTTTCATTTGTGTCGGCATAGCTCTTCACACCTAACGTCGACGCCAGCTCGCTATACAGCAGCGGGCGCTTAAACTCCGCGCCGTTGCTGGCGGTGAAGGTTTCCGGCATATGGCCATACATATTGGCCTGCGGGCTGTCCGGGCTGGTCACGGTGGTGAACACCACCGGCAGCGTCGAGGTTACCGTCGGCGTGTCGGTCAGGGCTGCGGTTATCACGTTTTTCACCCCCGGCCCTGCGGCCTGCGTCAGCGTGAGGACCGCCGTGCCGTCCGCGCCGGTGGCACCGTAAATAGTGTAGCCATTATAGTAGAACTGTTGCGCCGAACCGGTGGGCGGCGCCAGCATCATGTTAGTGCTGCCGGTAAAGGTATAGCTGGTGTTGCGCGCCGTCCCGGCGTCGCGTATGAGGGAAAATGGCGTATAAGGCACCGGGTTGCCCGCCGCATCGGTGGTGGTGATCACCAGCGGAATCGAGTCGCTGTTTTTTGCCTTCACCGCCTGGATATCGCTATCCGTCGCCAGCGTAGAAGTGAGGGTAATCCGCCCGGCCAGAGGCTGCGGCGTCGCGGCGCAAATCTGGTATTGCCTGTCGCTATCACTAATATTGGGAACCTTCCGGTGCGCATCATCATTCAGATCGACCGTGTAATAGTCATAGGGTGGCGCGCCGGGGGTGATTGTCCCGGCGTTTGTGCCGCTCCAGTAAGAACGGATGATCGGCCAGCCCTGGGCGGTTTTTATCGCTCCGTTCGGGTATTTGCTGTACAGAGAATCCAGTTGCTCAACGGACGGGAAATACCCCTTGGAGCAAGCTTCCGGACTAACGGTTTTGGTCGTATTCGGCCCATAGAACACCACCCAGCGTTCGTTGTCTTCCGGGTACTCCGCAGCACCGGTCTTGCTGGCCAGTTCATCGTAGAGCAGCGGGCGCTTGTACACCGCGCTATCCGCAGCCGTCAGCGACGGCGTCATATGCCCCCACATGCGGGCGACGCTGACATCCGGGCTGGTGACGACGGTAAAGATGGTGTCGATGCTGGCGCTCACGGCGACATTTTCATACAACGTGGCGGTAATGGCCGTGCGGGTGCCGTGGGTGTCCGGGCGGGTGACGCTGATGATGCGGGTGCCATCAGGGCCGGTCTGCGACCCCATTTTGGTGGTAGTCCAGGCCAGCGATTCGCCGTCGATCACCACGGGCGTCACGATATTTTGCAAATCGGAGCCGTCCTGGGCGGTGTACTTTTCCCCTTTGCGATCGTAGCCGTCGCCGCGGGTGAGCACAAACGGCGCTTCCGGCACCGGTTTGCCGCTGGCGTCCTTCACCGTCACCTTCAACTGTAGGGTATCGCCCTTTTTCACTTTCAGCGCATGGACGCCACTGCCGTCGTACCACTGCGACGGATCGACCGGTTCAATGGTGATGGCGGCTGGCACCGGGTTATCGCTGGCCAGACAACTGGTGTAAACCGAGGTGTTGCTGCCCGGAAATTCACTGCCGCTCGCCAGCGCGATCAGTTTCCAGGTGGTGGCGCTCTGGTAGGTGGACGACCAGTAGTTAATTAAGGTTGGCCAGCCCTGAGTCTTTTTCATCGCGCCGCCGCTGTTGGCGCTGTATAACGCCTCAAGCTGGTCGATACGCGGCAGGCGGTTCGCCGCGCAGCCGCCCGCATCCGGGTTGCCCGCCGCGTCGATATGGGCCACGCGCGTCCAGGTTTCATTGCTCTCTTCCTGAGTACGCAGCGGGCTATTTACTTCACTCGCAAGCTTAGGCCGCTCAAAAGTCCAGTCGCCGACGGTAAGAGTGTCGGCCATGTGGCCCCACATTTTGGCTTTTACCGTGTCCGGGCTGGTGGCGACGGTAAACTTGACGCTGCGGGAAATCGGCGTCTTGATTAATGAATCGACGGGCGCGATGCTTAACGGCGTCAGTAGCCCCACGCCCTTATTCTGGGTGAGGATAATGGTCGCATCGCCGTTGGCGTCGGTGATCCCGTGATAAACCTGCCCGGCAAGGTAGCCCACGCCGTCAAACTGCATCTCGCCGTTGCTGGGATCGGTAAAGCCGGTCGTCAATCCGTCGCGCCGCTTGCCGTTCGCCATGGTGATGGTGAAGTCGGTATAGGCAATCGCCATGTCGTTAAGGGCGTTGCGCGAATGAATATTCAGCTTAATCTGTTCGCCGACTTTGGCGGTCATATCAGCATTTTTAGTCGTTGGGTCGTCGTTGAAGTAGACGTCCAGCACCGCCACCATTTCATTGGCCGAGCAGGTCAGGTAGTTCGGCTGATTGGTAAATTTGTTGCTGTCGCCGTTTGCCAGGTTGACGTGTACCGTTCCCGAGGCGTCGCTATCCGCGGCGATGAAGTAGTCTTCGGTCGGCCAGCCGTGTTCGATTTCCATCTTGCCGCTGGGGTGCTCGCTGTATAAATGCGCCAGCGATGACTGATCCGGCACCTGGCCGACGCCGCACTGCGCGGTGGCCGACGCCACGGAGTTAAACGTCGCCCACTCTTCGTTGTTTTCGCTGAACTGACCGTCTTTATGGCTGGCTTCCACCGCCAGCAGCGGGCGTTTATACAGGTTGCCGGCATCCACCACGCCGCGCATATGGCCCCACATGTTGGCGCCGTCCACATCCGGGCTGGTTATTACGGTGAAAATGACGCTAAAGGGCAGCTCGACGTTGCCGCCTTCATCGTCCGGCATCACGATGCGGATGGGCGTCTCGCCCCCCATGCCGCTGTCGTGCTGTAGCGTCAGGTGCGCCTGACCGTTGACGTCGGTCACGCCGGTATAGTGTTCCGGCGAAGAGGCGCGCATATCTTCGGAGCTGACGGTAACCCGCTGGTTATCCCACGCGTCCTGATGCTCCCCTTTGCGGTTTTTCGCCGGGTCGATAAACAGCTCCATGTAACGGTAAGGCAGCGGTTTTTGCGTGTCTTTATCGACTACCGTCATGACCAGATCAATCGATTCCCCCACCTGCGCCTTATAAGGCCCCTCCGGAGAGAGGGTAATCTGCGGGTGCGCCGCAGGCTGGGCTTTATCCACACAGCTAACCAGCAGCGTATCGCTGTTGGGCGCTCTGACGACCGACGCGCTGTTCATATGCACGGCAGCGTGGTAGTTGTTCATCTGATCTTTGGTTGACGACCAGTATTCCGCATCGCCCGACGCCGGCCAGCCGGTGTACGTTGCCAGCGTACTATGCGCATGTCTTAGCGCCACCAGTTGTTCGGCGTCCGGCAGAACGTCGCAATGGTTATCCGCGCCGCTCCAGGTAAACTGCGCCCAGGTTTCGTTAGTATCGTTGACGCTTTCGTCAGCGTTACCCGCCTCCACCGCCAGCTTCGGTCGAGTGAAAGTGTAGGTCGCGCCGTTCAGCGTGGCGCTGGCGCTCTCCAGCATGTGGCCGTACATGTTGGCCTGGGCGGTGTCGGGGCTGGTGATGGTGGTGAAAATAACGTCCACGCCGTCCGTCAGCGTAGGATAACTTTGCGAAGCGACGATAAGATGCGTTTTTACGCCGGGGCCTTCATCCTGCGTCACCACCACAGTGGCTTTACCCTCGGCATCGGTGACGCCGCGATACTCCGTTTGCACGGTCGTTAGCTCGGCATCGCCAACGTGCACCGGGTTAGTGTTATTGACCACACCCTGACGGTTTTTGGCATCCTCACGGCGGATGACAAACGGCGCATTTTTCACCAGTTTGCCATCACACCCTCTGGTCGTGACGGTGAGGGTGATGCTCTCTCCTACTTTCACTTTTGAGGCTTTAAAGCTGGCATCAACATGATCGCCGCTGACCGACACGGGATTGCCTACTGCCTGGGCAATATTGACAGTCACTTTCGGGCTGAGCAGCGGGATGGCCGCATTATTCGGCACGCCGGTGTGAGTATAGAGCCACAGCGCGGGGACGGTCGTTTCATCGTCTGGCTGCGGCCAGACAACCAGTTTCCGTCCGGCCAGGTTCTGGGCGCAAAAGGTCTGGTTAGGCGTCGGCTGCGGCGAAAGCGGCGTGTCGGGCGTGGCGGCATCGGCCCATAACAGGCCCACGCTCGGCGGCTGTTGATTTTCCCAGGCAATGGTCGGCGGATCGCTAAAGAGATCGCCTTCGGTATCGGTGGAATTGACCGCACGCATCGAGGTTGAGGTGGCATCCGCGCTAAAATCGCGCGGCATGGCGGTAAACGCAACATCGTAGGTTTTGGTCGGGTCAAGCAGCATACTTCCCTGATACACGGGAATAATCGCGCCGTCGGCGCGGGGCACGGTGCCGTTAACTGCGGCAGTGGCTGAGTTCAATTCTTGCCAGGTCCCGCCTTTCAGTAAGGCCTGCGCAGGCGCGATCGACGCTACAAACATGATCAGTAATGTCAGTAAGAAATGTACAACTTTATTCACTTGCCGATTCCTGTCCATGAGCGATAGCCACCCGTTTTCATTCTCTGTCGTAATTCAACCCACTTTGCTTAGCGCGCGGCTAAGCAAAGTGCGCGGAAAATACCACTCCCCGCGGGGAGTGGTATGTTGAGGACAACTTATTTGCGTTTGTAGTCGATGGACAGACCAAAGCCCTGGACACCGTCGCTACCCACGGTAACGCCGCCTTCCGCACCCTCGAACGCCTCTTTCGCTTCGGCGTTGGTAAGCGGGATGACAAGGTCTTTATCGTTCCAGTTTTCGTTGACGATACCACCAGTACCGGTACCTGCAATTTTACTGGTGCCGACGAATTTCCAGCGGTAGTCATACTGGTCGGTAACGTTTTCACCGGCATCATAGGTGCCGTTGCCGTTCTTATCGCTCCACAGCAATACCTGATAGGTAGTATTCGTTTTGAGTGTCGTCCCTGAATTCTTCAACAGGTTGGTATTCGAATCTTTCTCATGAATAACCACATGGACGTTTTCATCCACCACCGGACCTTCCGGAATGTCGTCGCCATCCGCACCACCGCCCGCATCGGTCGACAGGTCTTTCAACAGCAGTTCGGTTGCCACGGCAGGGTCACCGGTGGTGGTGGTTGGCGTGATTTTGATACCGATATAATGGTCTGCGTCACCCGCCTGAATTTCATAGGTATCGCTGCCTTTGGCGCCAATCTCTTCGGGATTGCTACCATTCTGGTCGCTGTATCTCATCCACTGCACCGTCAGTTTCGTGGCGGCGTTGTCGACATCCAGGTCGCCTTCCGTATCGCCAATCGCCCAGTTGACCGTGACCTTATCGCCAACGTGGAACTGCTTATCGCCTTCGGTCACAATTTTACGATCGCCGCGATCGATAGTTACCGTTACGTGATCTTTGTCGGTATCCGCGGTCTTATCCGCCGCACGGGTAATCCACGGCACCGTACCCTGAATGGTGCCCGTCTGTTCAGAGACAATCTGCCACTGCCCCGATTTCAGATTACCGTTTGCCGCCACCGCTGGCGCGGCGCAATACCCGGCAACTACTAATGCTAAAGCGACCTTCGTCAGCCGCCGTTTTACTGTTGCTTGCATTCAGACTCTCTTTTTTCTCAAAATTCAGCGGCTGGCTGGTCAGCCATAACGCTGACGCTATTTCTGACTATACGTAACGCGTATACCGTAACCCTGAACGCCATCTTCCACATTGGCGGCAAACTTCTGCGCCGCCTCTTTATTGGTTACTGGCAGAACAAGATCTTCATTTATGGTGTTGGCCAGCGCGCCGGTATGTCCGTTTGTACTCTGTCCGGTAAACTCCCACTGGTAGTCGTACAGGGCCATCTCTTCTTCCGTGAGCTGCTCGGACATCTGGAATACGCCGTCTTTATTCTTGTCGCGCCACAGCAGGAAACGGTAGGTGTTATTAACCGTAGGATGTTTATCTTCTTTGCCGATCAGGTTGACAGGGTTGGCGGCTTTGACCTGATAAATCACCGCATTCAGCGCGCTCAGGTTGTCGCCGATAAAAGTGACATCAACGTAGTTACTGTCGCCATAGGCGTCTTCTTTCGCCTTCCAGCGGAAAGTGCCCGGCAGGGTGCTGGAAAGCGTCACCGTCCCCGCTTCTTTGTCACGGCTGGCAATAAACACGCAGGGGGTTTCCGTGGTGCAGGGCGTCTGGGCCAGCGTGACTTTTTTATCATTGCTGTCGTACAACACGGGCGTCATAGCATCGTCCACCAGTTCGTTACCATTGCGATCCGTGGAGTCGCCAAAGGAGTCGGTGATCAGGAGATCCATCACCACGCCGTCTTCGCCATCGGCCAGCGCGCTGGCTTCATGGCTGTGATCGCTGCGATCGTTATCGGCAATGTTGTCGACGATCAGCTCAATTTTGCGATCCTGCTGGACGGTGATTTCCACCACGCCGGAGTTCTGCTTATTGCCCTTTTCGTCTTCCAGCGTCATGCGTACTTTCCAGGTGTTCAGGGCGGTGCGCTGCGCCTCGGTATCGGCGTTAACCCAGGCAGGAAGCACCAGATTCCAGCTGTTATTGTTGCCTTCGGTCAGCGCATCCGCTTTTACCACCGGCATCACCAGAGTACGGGCGGCGTTGTTTTTCGCCTGCCAGGAAGCAGAAATAATTTTGTAATGATGGTTAATCAGCGCGTTGACCGTCCACTTACATTTCTCCAGCCCCACCGCGGCCTCAGGCGTATCTTCAATCACGCATTCCGGGTGTTCGTTGGTGGCGTCGGCCTTCAGCCACAACGTGACGTCCAGCGGATCTTTCTCGCGGTATTCGAGAATGATGAAATTGTTACGATCGACAAAATCGGTGCGGCTGCCCATTAAAGAGTGCTGGATTTTAACGTTTTCCGGATCGAGTTGCGCCGCCAGCGGCGTTCCTATCTGGTAGTTCACAGTCGCTTTAACGCTAAAATCGTTATTATCGCCAGTACCGGCTTTGTAATCCGAACCAACCGTAACCAGCGGTACCGGCGTATATTCCAGCCCCAAGGTAACGGCATGAGGATCTTTTTGCAGATTATCGGTGCCAAACAGCGCCACTTCATCGCCGTAGTACTGTTCGTAAACTAATTTAGCGCCAAGCTGCGGATAAAAGGGCAGCCAGCTTTCCATGCGGATATCCCAACCGCGCGCGGGTCGTTCTTCATAAAAGTCGAAATCTTCGGAATCCTTCCAGTCAGAAAGAGGATGGTAATAGTTGCCGGAGAATTTCAGGTAATCCGTCCAGGCTTCGGTTCCCAGACCTAGTCGACGGTGACCGCGCGTAAAATCGTAGTCATAGAATGCGTTGCCGCCAAGCAGCCAGTTGCCGACGTTCTGGCGCACGCCAAGCCCAAAGTTACCAATAGTGCGGTCTTCTTTACGTTGGGCTGAGAGTTGGCTAAAAAGTAAGGTTTTTTCGTTATCATACCAGGGAACGAAATAATCCAGCGAACTGCCGTCCAGATCGCCGCCTTCGCCTACGGAGAGGCTGGTACGGATCTTGCCATAAGGTGACATTACGCCTTCAAGATATGACTGTGCTGATGAAGTGATTTGGTTTTGCAAATAGCTACGCGCCTAGGATTCCAGCGCTTCCGGGGTGAGATTATCAAAGCCCTGGGTGGCGGAATTAATAAAGTAGTCAGCGCCCTGTTCTTTAAAGGACTTTCCTTTATTTTCCTGTTCTTCTTTTTTCGCGGATTCGCTGGCTAAATCAGGCAGGGAGGAGTGGCTTTCATCGTTTGCAGGTACAGAGTTACCTGCGCCGGAAGCCGCAACTGATACTCCAGACACTAATAGCAAAACCAGAATGCGAATCCTTCGCACCATATGATATCCCTGTTGTTAAATAAACACGCTGCTATGAGACGATATTATATGGATGATTCATAGGGAATCATAACTAACAGGCCTAAATATATTCCTAAAAAGAAAAGTTTAATATGAAACAGACTTATAATATTGATATAATAAATAAAAGGAAAGCTGTTATTTATTTCTAATATTAATTTTCGGGAATAATATTCCCTATAAATAGTTGAATCGATAAAAAGAATAAAATAACCGCCGGGCAGGGTACTATGCTGATATTACGGGAGTATAGAATAACGCTTTTGCCCTTAGCCGGATAAGACGTCGGCGCCTCTGCTCTGCGACGCAACGTCGACAGTGGTTTTATTGATCGGAAATGACGAAATTAACCCGTTTTTTTGAAATTAAACCATGACCGTTCTGGCAAAAATAGTCCACTGCGCCGCAGGCTTTCAAAACCTGTAACGGCTGGCGGCAGTCAGGACAAAGTGCCTGTAACGAGAAATCCTTAGCGCATGTCTCGCAATGGGCTGTATCGCCATTGCGCTCCAGCGCATGATGGCAAACAGGGCAGATTATTTCCATAACATTCTCCTCAGGCGCGTGACTCGCTTTTACTTGAAAGGCCTGATAGCGCTGCGCTTATCAGGCCTGGAATATTACTGAAAAAGCATTACTTGCTTTTCTTGATATGCTTCATCAGACGCTTACGTTTGCGCATTTGCGTTGGCGTCAGTGTGTTACGCTTGTTCGCATACGGGTTCTCCCCTTCTTTAAACTGAATGCGAATCGGCGTACCCATCACTTCCAACGACTTGCGGAAGTAGTTCATCAGATAGCGCTTATAGGAGTCTGGCAGATCTTTTACCTGGTTGCCGTGAATAACCACAATCGGCGGGTTATAGCCGCCAGTGTGGGCATATTTCAGCTTCACACGGCGACCGCGCACTAGCGGCGGCTGATGATCTTCCACCGCCATCGTCATGATACGGGTCAGCATCGCAGTGCTCACCCGGCGAGTGGAACTGTCGTAAGCCTCGCGTACGGACTCAAACAGGTTCCCGACACCGCTGCCGTGCAGCGCAGAGATAAAGTGCACGCGGGCAAAATCAATAAAGCCCAGACGGAAATCCAGCGTCTCTTTCACCTGCTCTTTGACTTCCTGGCTCAGGCCATCCCATTTGTTGACTACGATAACGAGTGAGCGCCCACTATTGAGGATAAAGCCCAGCAGAGACAAATCCTGGTCAGAGATCCCCTCGCGCGCATCGATAACCAACAGTACGACGTTAGCGTCTTCAATCGCCTGTAACGTTTTAATCACCGAGAACTTTTCTACCGCATCGGTGATTTTTCCGCGCTTACGCACCCCCGCCGTGTCAATCAGCACATATTCCCGTTCGTCGCGTTCCATCGGGATATAAATACTGTCGCGAGTGGTGCCCGGCATGTCGTATACCACCACGCGCTCTTCGCCGAGAATACGGTTAGTGAGTGTGGACTTACCTACGTTCGGGCGACCGACAATCGCTAGCTTTATCGGCAGGCTTTGCGGGTCAAAATCATCTTCCGGCGCTTCTTCGCCATTTTGTTCCGCCTCGAACTGCGCCCAGTATTCCGCGTCTTCATCCACTTCTTCCTGCGGTGCGACATCATCCATCCACGGCAGAAGCACATGTTCCAGCAGGCTCAATACGCCGCGACCATGTGAGGCGGCGATAGGATAAATTTCGCCTAATCCCAGCGAGTAAAAATCGACAACCGCCTGATCGGGATCGAGACCATCCGTTTTATTCGCCACCAGGAAGGTCGGTTTTTCACGGGAGCGCAGATGTTTGGCAATCGCTTCATCCGCCGGCATCAGACCAGCGCGCGCATCTACCATGAATAACACCACATCCGCTTCTTCAATCGCCAGCAGCGACTGTTCCGCCATCCGCGTTTCGACGCCGTCTTCGGTGCCGTCAATACCGCCGGTGTCGATACAGATAAACTCGCGGCCTTCAACCTCCGCACGACCGTACTTACGGTCACGAGTCAGACCCGGGAAATCCGCAACCAACGCATCTCGGGTGCGGGTCAGACGGTTAAATAGCGTGGATTTTCCGACGTTAGGGCGCCCGACAAGCGCGACCACAGGTACCATGTTTAAAGCCTCATTTAAAAAATCATCAGACAACGCGCGTCATTTTTACGCCGTTGTTAAAAACAGGAAAACGGCCCCTACACCAGGAGCCGTTTTTTCAAACGCACAACCGTGACGATTAACGCGTAATCGCGTAGACCGTACCGTCTTTGGCCTGGATGAGCAGTTTACCATCCGCCACCGTCGGTTCGGTCAGAAAACCGGAACTGTCTACTTTTTGTTGGGCCACAAAACGCCCGTCATCGACATTAATCCAGTGCAGATAACCTTCGCTATCGCCGACGACTAAATCACCATTATACAGTACCGGGGAGGTCAGCAAACGGTGCAGCAGATCGCTTTGCGTCCACAGCGTTACGCCGCCGTCAGTGGTCAGCGCCAGCACACGATCGTTCTGATCGACCAGGTAGATACGGTCGCCGTCGACGATAAAGTCATTGACCGACCCCAGCTCGCGTTTCCACATAATCTGACCACTGCGCAGATCCAGCGCCGTTAAGTTACCATTATACGCCAACGCGTAAACGACGCCGTTTACCACAACCGGCGTGGTATCGACGTCGCTCAGACGGTCAATTTCCGTTGGGCCAGTGGCCTGGGAGATACGCTGCTGCCAAATCATCTGCCCTTGTTGCATCAACACGGCGCTGACGCGGCCATTATCACCACCAACGATAGCCGCGCCGAACGCGGTTGCCGGCGCAGATTCGCCGCGCAGCGACAGCGAAGGCATATCCAGGTTCACCGTCCATTTAATGGCGCCATCCGCCTGATTTAGCGCCTGCAACTGACCGTTGCTGGTATGGATAAGGACGATTCCATCACTGACAACCGGGCGAGACAACGCTTCGCCTGCGACCTTCGTCTGCCATGCTGTGGTACCGTCGCTGGTATTCAGCGCATAAACCTCGGCCTTTTCACTGCCGATATAGACGTGACCGCCCGCGACAGTGACGCCGCCGGACAACAGCGCGGACGAACGAGAGAACCAGCCGTCTTTCTCGCCCAGATTCACAGACCAGATCTCTTTGCCATCATCCGCATTGAGCGCTTTTACCACGCCCGCGCGATCGGCTGCATAGACCACGTTATCTGCCATTACCGGATGAAGGTTAGAATAAAATTCACCAATTCCGTTACCGACAGAGGTGCTCCAGACAGTGGTCGGGGTAAACTGGTTTTCAACCTGCGGTAATGGAGACATCTTGACGACATCTTCTTCGCCGCTAAACAGTGAACAGCCGCTGAGCAGGGTAACGGAAAGCAACCCTGGCAGAAGTAATTTACGCAATTGCATCGGGTCCCTCTCAGATGGACAAATTATTGATTTTCATCTGCATCATTTCGCTCAACGCCGGAGAAGCATCGCTATTGACGCCCGCTTCCCATGCGCTGCGCGCGCCTTTTTTATCACCCTTACTCAGCAACGCTTCGCCGCGCAAATCAGCGACAATTGCCGTCCATCCTTCGCCTTTAACGGCATCCAGAGTTTTCAGCGCGGCGTCAGCTTGCTTAAGCTGTAACTGAACGCGAGCGAGACGCAGATTAATCACCGCTTTGAGATTTTCATCGCTGGTGGCCGCCAACCCCTGCTGCAACTGGGCTTCGGCTTTTTTAAGTTCATTCTTATCCACAAACTGCTGCGCCAGTTCCATAGACGCCAGCGCACCATAGGTATTTTTATTCTCAGCCGCGAATTTTTCAGCGGCGGGAATGCTATCCGGCTTATCGGCGCTTACCGCCGTCACCGCATTTTGATACGCCAGAGAAGCAGCACGCGCGGACTCCGTCTGATGGCTGCTCCAGTAACGCCAGCCAACCAGCGCGCCAACCCCTAAAATCACTCCGACAGCCAGCGCTTTGCCGTTTTCGGCAAAGAAGCGTTTAATCGCATCCACCTGGTCGTGTTCGTTCTCGTAAATTTCCACGCTGTCCTTCTCCTTAGCCCAATAAAGTGCGCAAATGCGCGGCGACGCTGTCCTGCGCCACTGCCGTTTGCTCACCGGAGCGCAAATCCTTCACTACAACAGTCCCATCGGCGACTTCAGATTCGCCAAGAACCAGTGCAATACGGGCGCCCCACTTATCGGCGCGGGCAAACTGTTTCTTAAAGTTGCCGCCGCCGTGGTTTGTCATTAGCTTCACGCCTGGCATTTCATCGCGCAGCCGCTCCGCCAGCGTCATTGCCGCAGACTGCGTTTGTGCGCCGGCAGCTACCAGGTATATATCGACAACAGGAGAGGCAATAAATTCCGGATTAACTGCCTGAACTAACAAAACAAGTCGTTCCAGGCCCATCGCAAAGCCCACTGCCGGGGTAGCGCGACCGCCCAGTTGTTCCACCAGACCATCATAACGACCACCCGCACAGACGGTGCCTTGTGACCCCAGACTGTTTGTTACCCATTCAAATACGGTGCGGTTGTAGTAATCCAGACCGCGTACCAGACGCTGGTTGACGGTGTAGGCAATCCCCGCCGCGTCCAGCAATTTACACAGGCCGGCAAAGTGCTCGCGTGAATCGTCATCGAGATAGTCGCCGAGAACAGGCGCGTCGTTGAGCAGCGCCTGCACGTCCGGATTTTTTGAATCCAGCACGCGTAGCGGATTGGTATACATACGGCGTTTGCAGTCTTCGTCCAGCGTCTCTTGATGCTGTTCGAGGAACGCGACCAGCGCATCGCGATAGTTCGCACGCGCCTCTAAGGAACCAATAGAGTTCAGCTCCAGGCTAACGTGTTCAGAGATGCCCAGCGCGCGCCACCAGCGTGCGGTCAGCATAATCAGTTCCGCGTCGATATCCGGGCCTTGTAAGCCAAAGACTTCGGCGCCTAGCTGATGGAACTGACGGTAGCGGCCTTTTTGCGGACGCTCATGACGGAACATCGGCCCGATATACCACAAACGCTGTTCCTGATTGTACAGGAGACCATGTTCGATGCCGGCGCGTACACAGCCCGCCGTACCTTCAGGGCGCAATGTCAGGCTATCGCCGTTGCGATCCTCAAAGGTGTACATCTCTTTTTCAACCACGTCAGTAACTTCACCGATCGCGCGTTTGAATAACGGGGTCTGCTCTACAATCGGCAAGCGGATTTCACTGTAACCGTAGCTGCCGAGCACGTTTTTGAGTGTGCCTTCAATGCGCTGCCAGATGGCGGTTTCGCCAGGCAGATAATCGTTCATGCCGCGAATGGCTTGAATGTTTTTTGCCACGTTTATTCTCTTTCTGAATATAAAAATGAACCCTCAGCGCTTCCCCGAACGAACCGGGAGCCATGCGGGTTCAATCATACACGGGAAGCGCGCCGCTTCCCATCACGTTCTTATTTTTCAACCTGCAGCACGTCAATCCGACGCGCTTCATCAAGTTGACTTACTTTCGCGCGAATACGGGATTCAAGCTGCGCGATCATATCGTCGTTATCGAGTCTGTCCTTACGCACGCCGTCTTCATACAGGCCGCTTTTCTTATTGCCGCCCGTCACGCCCAGCGTCGATACCAGCGCTTCGCCCGGCCCGTTCACCACACAACCGATGATCGAGACGTCCATCGGGGTGATGATATCTTCCAGACGCTGCTCCAGCGCGTTCACCGTGCCGATAACGTCGAACTCCTGACGAGAACAGGTCGGGCAGGCGATGAAATTGATGCCGCGCGCGCGAATACGCAGCGACTTCAGGATATCGAAACCGACTTTGATCTCTTCCACCGGGTCGGCCGCCAACGATACGCGCAGCGTGTCGCCGATGCCTTCCGATAACAGCAGACCTAAACCGATCGCCGACTTAACCGCCCCGCTACGCGCGCCGCCCGCTTCGGTGATCCCCAGATGCAGCGGCTGATCGATCTGTTTAGCCAACAAACGATAAGACTCAACGGCAAGGAATACATCGGACGCTTTTACGCTCACTTTGAACTGATCAAAGTTGAGACGATCGAGATGATCGACATGGCGCATGGCTGATTCCAGCAGCGCCTGCGGCGTCGGCTCTCCGTATTTTTCCTGCAGATCTTTTTCCAGCGATCCGGCATTTACGCCGATACGGATAGGGATGTTTTTGTCGCGCGCGCAGTCCACCACCATGCGAATGCGTTCTTCGTTACCGATATTGCCGGGGTTAATACGCAAGCAGTCAACGCCGTATTCCGCTACTTTCAGCGCAATGCGGTAGTCGAAGTGAATATCGGCAACCAGCGGGACGCTAACCTGCTGTTTGATAAGCTTGAACGCTTCGGCGGCGTCCATGGTCGGTACAGAAACACGAACAATATCTGCGCCAACGCGCTCCAGCGCTTTGATCTGATTAACCGTCGCTTCCACGTCAGTGGTACGCGTGTTAGTCATCGACTGGACGGCGATAGGGGCGCCATCGCCAATCGGCACATTCCCAACGTAAATACGTGTCGATTTTCTACGTTGAATCGGAGCCTGGTTATGCATGAAAAATCTCCCGCGTTACCCGTCTGTTACTGCGCCGGTGTCGGTTCGGCATTAAGGGTCAGACGCGCAACCTGATTAGTTCTGATAAAGCGGCTCAGATCGACAGGTTTTCCTTGATACTGGATCTGCACCGCGGCCGGCGCGCCAATTTTAAGTTTATAAGGCGCCTGACCGGTTAGGTTTAAATTGCCATCTTTACGCTGCATACCGCTAAACAGTTTTTTACCCGTGGCGTCAGTGACTTCGAGCCAACAGTCAGCGGTAAAATTCATCACCAGCGCGTTCGGATCGGCAGCAGGCGCCGCTACGCCAGCCTGACTGGTCGGCAGCGCGGACGGCGTTTCCGTTGCCGCTGGCGCGGCAGATGTCGCAGCCGTATCGACATTCGCCTGCGAAGGCGCGACTACCGTATTTTGCGTTGCCGCCGTCGAATCAACCGGCGTCGCAGGAGCCGGAGCCGTTTGCGCTGGCGTCGTATCCTGGCTTGTCGCGGCACTGGTGTCCAGCGGTACGCTTTGGCCGCTGTCTTTATCTGCGTTCAGTTCAGCCGTGCTTTGATCGGCCATTGTCGTGATCTCTTCCTGCTGCGCCTTGTGGTTCTGCCACCACCAGGCGCCGGTCAGCCCTACGACCACAAACAGTACCAGCCAGGTAAAAGACATTAACCAGCCGTCGCGTTTTTTACGACGCTTTCCTAATGAGAAACTCTGCATCGGGGCGACTTTAGCGGCGCGCAGCGGAGCTTGTTTTTCCAGCCCCGGCAGCAGTTCCTCTTCTGGAACATGCACCAGACGCGCATATGAGCGGATATATCCGCGCAGGAAGGTTGAAGCAAGATCGGACGGCGCCTTATCTTCTTCAATATCGCGTACCGTAGAAACCTTCAGGCAAAGTCGCTCAGCGACAGCCTGCTGGCTGAGTCCGAGTTGTTCACGGGCATTGCGCAGACGAACGCCGGTGGTTTGTGCTTCATTTTGGTCGTGCGTGGCTTCAGTATTCATTCGCTACAGCTACAGGTACGTGTAAATTAGGATTCAGGCGCCGACGAGCCGTAATGCCCGCCCACACCGCGAAACATCAGGTTAGTTAACCTTTAGTCAGACAGTATAAGCCTGTCAGGCCGCAGATGACAAAACCGCTTAAGACACAAGGTTAAACTCTTGTTGCATCGTTACATACTGCCTTAAAGTCGACAAAAACGCACCGTTATTATTGACCAGACAAGTACAACGCCAGACATTATTCAACTGACATTGCGCCACGGTATAATGAATGCCCCGTGGCGCAACTGCTATCAAATAGCCTTGATGTCAATCACCTCTCCCTGCATACGCTTACGCAGAGTACGTTTAGTCCGGTCAATCACATCGCCTGCCAACTGTCCGCATGCCGCATCAATGTCATCGCCACGCGTCTTGCGTACGATGGTCGTGAAACCATAACTCATCAAAACTTTAGAAAAGCGATCGATACGGCTGTTAGAGCTGCGGCCATACGGCGCGCCAGGGAACGGGTTCCACGGAATCAGATTAATCTTACAAGGCGTCTCTTTTAGTAGCTCCGCCAGTTGATGCGCGTGTTCAGTGCCGTCGTTAACGTGGTCAAGCATCACGTATTCAATCGTCACGCGCCCCTGATTGGCGTTGGATTTCTCCAGATAGCGGCGAACCGCGCCCAGGAACGTTTCGATATTATATTTTTTGTTGATCGGGACGATTTCGTCGCGAATAGTGTCATTCGGCGCATGTAAGGAGATAGCCAGCGCGACGTCTATCATATCGCCCAGTTTATCCAGCGCAGGCACCACGCCGGACGTTGAGAGCGTGACACGACGTTTGGACAGGCCGAAACCAAAGTCATCGAGCATAATTTCCATCGCCGGTACGACATTGGTCAGGTTAAGCAATGGCTCGCCCATTCCCATCATGACTACGTTGGTGATCGGACGCTGGCCGGTGACTTTGGCCGCGCCGACGATTTTCGCCGCACGCCAGACCTGACCGATAATTTCCGATACGCGCAGGTTGCGGTTAAAGCCCTGCTGCGCAGTTGAACAAAATTTGCACTCCAGCGCGCACCCTACCTGTGAAGAGACACACAGCGTAGCGCGGTCGTCCTCCGGGATGTAGACCGTTTCAACGCGCTGATCGCCGACAGCAATCGCCCACTTGATGGTGCCGTCTGAAGAACGCTGCTCTTCAACGACCTCCGGCGCGCGAATTTCCGCGACCTCTTTTAATTTGCCGCGCAACACTTTGTTGATGTCGGTCATCTCATCAAAATTATCGCAGCAATAGTGATACATCCATTTCATCACCTGATCGGCGCGGAAAGGTTTTTCACCTAAGTTTTTAAAAAACTCGCGCATCTGCTGACGGTTTAGATCCAGCAGGTTGATTTTTGTTTCGTTGTTAAGAACTACCGGGGTACTGCTTTCAGGTGTGACAATTTGTTCAGACATATGCTATTCCGGCCTCGTTATTACACGTTATGGCCCCTGGAGGGTTGAAAAAAGAAACGCCCCGGTAAGCTTACTGCTCGTCCGGGGGCGCTGCATTGTACAAATTCTGGCGTAAGGATGCCACGTCTGCACGCGGCATTAGCAAAAATAATATTTGAACCGATAATTTATCGCCAACGCATTTACAGCGTGAAAGACGAAGGAGATTAACGGGTGCGCGGGCACACTTCGCCTTCACCGAAGAAAAAGGCGATTTCGCGCTGCGCGGATTCCAGCGAATCCGAACCGTGGGTGCCATTTTCGGTCAGGCTGTCAGCGTAATCAGCACGCAGCGTCCCCGCCAACGCGTTCGCCGGATTGGTGGCACCAAGCAGATCGCGATGACGCTGTACCGCATTTTCACTTTCCAGCACGGATACCACGATAGGGCCAGAGGTCATGAACTCCACCAGACCGTCAAAGAACGGCTTGCCGTCGTGCTCAGCATAGAAGCCGCGCGCCTGCTCAACGGTCAGGTGCAGCATTTTAGTGCCAACAATTTTGAACCCTGCAGCTTCAAAGCGCGCAAAGATGCTGCCAATAACGTTTTTTGCCACCGCGTTGGGTTTAATGATGGAAAAAGTCCGTTCAATAGCCATGTTTACCTCTGAAATATGTTCTGTTGTTATGTCAGGCGCGGATTATAAAGAGCATCCCATCAATTGCCTATGGATGCAGGTAACATTTTTTTAAAATAAAATGAGCATTAGCAACAAAAGTTAAAGGCGCACAGCAAACTCAGGGGACTGACACAGCACGCAGTGCGTGTGTTCAGGCGTGAGAGCATGGAAAGTACGTTTGCAGCTTTCGCAGGTGAGCGTATGCACCGCACTATGCCGCGTTGAGGCGGGTTCCACGTCAAACCGCAGCCGCAGCGCCTGATGCGGACATACCGCCGCACAGCCGCCGCATCCCGTACAACGCGCCGCCGCTATCGTCAGCGTGTCGTCGTCAAACTGGATAACGTTTTCCGGGCAGCTTCGCCAGCAGGCGCCGCACATCCTGCACTCTTGCGGACTGATTTCGGGTACGCATTCGCTGAACGCGGAAAACGCCTGTCTGAGACGCCGTTTCCCCGGCTCGACGGCGCACGGGGTAATGGCGTCGCGCGGAACATGAAACAGAGTGCGCCGCGAGGCATTAATTTCCGCGCCGACAACGTGTTTGAAAGACCAGCCCGGCTCGCCGTAGCGGCGCAGCGCTAAATTTAGCCCCGCCAACGCCATCAGCCACTGCGCCGATCGCTCCACCGCAATATCAATAAAGCGAATACCGTACTGGCTGTGCCAGAGAAGCAGTTCATCGACCGTTGGCGCCTGTAGCGAAAACGGCCCCACCAACGTATCCCCCTGCACAAAGCGTTTAACCGGTTTGATATCGGTAATGGCGTCAACAGGACAGACAAACAGACAGTCGCCACAGGCTATGCAGCGCGTCGTATCTATGCTGACCTGCCCCTGCGCCAGCGAAAACACCTGCGCCGGACAAACATCAGTGCAAGCGCGGCAGGAAGAAAAACGAAAGCGACGACGGACGCAGGCCTGCGTCACGTCTACCGCCGGATCGATCGTCAGGTTAACCATCAGCCAATACTAAAGAAGACGTAGCGCAGCATAATCTCGCCGATAAGCAGCAATACGCTGCCCGCCACCAGCGTCCCTCTGGCGTTTCGCAGACCGCCTGCGGCAAAGCAGAGCATTCCCGCCGCTGAGACACACCAGCCGAGAAGATAGATGTCGCGCAACTGCGCCAGCGCCTGTAGCGGATGATGCGGGAAAGTGACGACCGTCGTATCCACTGCATTAATATCCGCCAACCATAGCGGCTGCATGATCAGGCGAATCAGCACCATCAGTGCGACCACCACCACAGCGCAGCGCATTGCGGCGCCAGCGTTGCGCAGATAAGCCAGCGCAATGACTACCGAGCCGATAATGCCTGACGTGCCAAAGAACAGCGCCAGCGTGTTGCTATGCTGCCAGGTCGCCACCGAGGCATGGATATAAACCTGCGCCATGCAGAATACATCCACCAGCCCGAACGCTGCCGCCAGCGCCAGCAGCGGCTGCCAGCCAGGCTTTCGGAAAAACAGCAGCACAACCCCCAGCCCCAGCGCCGCCAGATAAAGGCTGGCAAAGACGATTTCGCGACTCAGCCACGAACTGGCGACATGACGTAACGCGTTTAGCGCATTCAGGGGATAGCCCATGTGCAGCGCTGAAGCAAGCAGCCCCACGCAGGCCAGTACAAACGCCCCCGCCATCGCGGGAAGCGCGCCGCGCGCAGGTACGCGTCCCTCTACGGCGTACTGACGGCCCAGCGCCAGCCACAGAGTCACGCCCACGGACCCTTGCAAACAGAGCGTAAAAATCAGCAGCGGTAACTCATGCATGGCGTTTACCCTCTTTTTCTGCGCCCTGATGCGCTTTGACAACCAGATTAGGTTTGGTTATGGATGAATCTGGCAGCCCGTTAACGTCGCATACGCTACCGTACTTCGCGCGCAGTTCATCAATCGGGCCAAACTTGATGGCCTCCAGCGGACAGGTCGCGACACAGCCGGGCGATTCACCTTTCGCCAGTAAATCAACGCACATGTCGCACTTGGACATTTGGCCGGTCTGCTCGTTAAGCTGCGGCGCGCCATAAGGGCAGGACCAGGCGCAATAGCCACAGCCGACGCATTTGTCGGTATCAACGCGCACAATGCCGTCACCTGGGCGTTTATGCATAGCGGTAGTCGGGCAATTTTTGGTGCAGACAGGATCCGCACAGTGGTTGCAGGAAATAGAAAGCGTATAAGCAAATACGTTATTGCTGACCCCGCCCTGCCCGGTCGGGATGAAACTTCCGCCCTTGACTTCATAGACGCGGCGGAAACGACGGCCTACTTCCAGATTGTTTTTGTCTTTGCAGGCCACCTGGCAGGCTTTACAACCGGAGCAGCGTGAGGAGTCGATGAAAAATCCCAGTTGTTTATCGCTCACCGGCGGGTAATGTGTAAACTGGCTCATGCTTTTGCCACCTCCACCAGCATGGTTTGATGTGAATTTCCCTTCGCCAGGGCGGTAATACGGGCCGAGCTGAGGACGTTCGCGCAGCCGCCTTTATCAATACCGTTCTCATCCGGCTGCCACCAGGCGCCAGCCTGCATCGCGACAACGCCGGGAATAATGCGCGGCGTCACTTCCGCCGGGATTTCGCAAATTCCGCGTGAGTTATGAATGCGCACCATGTCGCCATGCGTAATGCCGCGCGTTTGCGCATCCTGCGGGTTGATCCACAATGTCTGCTGCTGCACTTCAATCAGCCACGGGTTAGCGTATTGCGTTGAGTTGGCGCGGTTTTTTCCTTTCCACGTAATTAACTGGAGCGGAAAATCTTTCACCAGCGCATCCTCCGGGCCTTCATGCGCGGGAACGTAGTGCGACAACGCCGGGATTTCCGGATGCTGCATGTCGTACAGGCGCTTCGAGAAGACCTCTATTTTCCCTGACGGCGTCGGGAACGGATGATTGTCCGGATCGCGAATATTGTCTTCAAAGGCGATAAATGGCGCGCTTTTGAACAGATGCTGACGGGTCTTTTGCAGTGTGGCAAAATCCGGCAGATTTTCGTCCGGCATCGCCAGGCGCGTCTGTTCCCAGATGTGTTCAATCCACGCTTTCTCATCGCGCCCCTGGCTAAATTCATTCTCAATGCCTAATTTCGCCGCCACCTCACGTAGCCAGTCGTAGTCGGAGCGACGCTCAAATTCAGGCTCGATCAGTTTTTCAGAGAGTATCAGGTAGCTTGCCGTGCCCCAAGTTTCACCGATGTTCCAACGTTCCATAAAGCTGGTTTCCGGCAGCAGTAGATCGGCGTATTTCGCGCTCGGCGTCATAAACAGATCGCTGGCGACAATAAACTGGATCTTTGATTCATCCTCCAGTACGCGTACCGCCTGGTGCAGATCGGGGTTCTGATTCGCCAGATAGTTCCCGGCCAGCGAGAACAGAATACGGATGTTACTGTCCAGCTTATCGGCATCTTTCAGCCCCATATCCGGCGTCACTTTGCTGGCGTCGTCTGCGGCCTGCACCCAGTTCATCACCGAAATTTTGGCTTTTACCGGGTTATCCGGCATCTCCGGACCCGCGGCAAATTTACGGTTAGCGCAGCCGCCGTAACCCGCAGCCCAACCGCCTTTGATGCCGACATTACCGGTAATGGTCGCCAGTAGAGTCGAGCCGCGCGCGGTGCGCTCGCCGCAGTTGTGGCGCTGTGGCCCCGCCCCTGAATCAACGCGGCAGGTTTGGTCTTCGCGTAATCACGCGCTAACTGGCGAATGGTTTGCGCCGGCACATGGGTGATCTTTTCCGCCCACTCGGGAGACTTAACGACACCGTCTTTGGCGCCGGTCAGATATGCCACCAGCGATTCGTTAGCCGGTACGCCTTCCGGCATTGAGTCTTCGTCAAAACCGATAGCGTAGCGCGCAATAAATGCACGATCGTACAGATTCTCGCTGATGATGACGTACATCATCGCGTCCATCAGCGCATTGTCGGTGGTGGGCAGCAGCGGGATCCACTGATCCGCCAGCGACGAAACGGTGTCGGAATAGCGCGGATCAACCACGATAAACCGCGTACCGTTCTGCTTCATCTTCTGCAAGAAATAGTTGGTATGACCAAAAATGGTCTCCGTCGGGTTATGGCCCCACAGAATCACCAGTTTGGTGTCCAAAAGCGTATCCAGCGAACTGCCGCTGGCGGCAATGCCGTAAGTATAAGGCGTCGCGGCCACCGTGTTGCCCATACTCACCGAATGGTAGCTTTCGAGATAGCCGCCGGTAAGATTCAGCAGGCGACGCGCCATTTTATCGCCGGAAAAGGTGCCGCCGGAAACGGCGGTACCAACATGAACATAGCGCGAAGCCGGGCCATATTTTTCAGTAATCGATTTTAAATTATCGGCGATTAAGGTTGTCGCTTCATCCCAGGAAATTCGCTCGAACTTTCCTTCACCGCGTTTTCCTACGCGCTTCATGGGATATTTAAGTCTGTCAGGATGATAAACAAATTTACGGTATGCTCGTCCACGAACACAGGCACGCATCACCGGCATTTGCGCATCCAGCGCGTTATCCGGTCGCGTTGAAATTCGCGTCACGATACCGTCACTGACATGCGCCCGAATATCGCATTTGCCCCCGCAGTCAAAAGTGCTGCATGTCTGAACGACTTTTTCCGCAGGCCTGTTTTCAGTTGCCGTCACAGCGCGCGCCTGAGCGGTAGCTGGCGAGGAGACAAACGGTAACTCAATAAGCGCGGAGCTGGCCTGGATAAAATGGCGGCGAGAAATAGCGGGCTGTTCGCCATTTCCCTGGCTTTTTATATTTTTCATGATCCGACTCGTCAAATAAAAACCCATTCTCACGTTTTTATGCGTTGGTTCTCTTGATATTTATCAAGCTCTCCGGTTATGTATGATCCAGTAATAATTAACAATTATCATTAAGCTTAAATTAAAAGGAATTGATAATCTATTTTGGAGAATGGTTAACGTATTAATTCAAAATTAACCGCTGCAACCTGACCGGACTCATCCATTACGACAAGTTGATAACGTCCAGCGATATTGAGTAATAAAGAAAGGCGATTATTTTCGCCATTAACAGGTTCGCCATTTAAAAACCACCAGCGACGCCCTTTGCCGCCGGTAGTCGAGACGGGCAGCGTGACGTTTTCCTGGCCTGGCAATTGCCTGATCACCGCGCCATCCCTCACTCCTGACAGCATTAACGGCGCGGCATCATTGCCCTGTAGCGGCGGACAGTGGTCGGACGCCGCGGGCAAGCGGGCGCTACGTCTTTCCGCAGGCGGCAGCCACGGCTCCAGCGGCCGCGGCCAGACGATAAACGTATGCGCACGCGCCTGCGGACAGTCGGCAGCGACACGCCGCCCCGTATCATCCAGCCAGACCGGGAAACGAATACCGTTGATGTCTTCCTGCTCAGGTAACAGCAGCGTGGGCGGCTGGCTGTCGTCAAGCAGCCATGTCGCCAGTCGGCGGCGACAGTTGCTGTTCCCGGCAGGCAGAGTCTGTCCGCCCGGCCAGCAAATGACGCCGCGGCTTACCGTCTGCGGACGCGGATCTTCCGGCAGGCGTCCCGTATGCGCCAGTAACAGATTATTGACCTGGTTAAGCAATGGCACCGCGCTGGCAAAACCAAATTGCCCCACCACAGGCGTGCCGTCGGGTCTGCCTGTCCAGATGCCGATGATATAGCGCGCGTTAACGCCAATAGCCCACGCATCGCGATAGCCGTAGCTGGTGCCGGTTTTCCACGCCAACGGCACAATGCGCGGCAGCGCGTTATCCGGCAAGGGTTGCGCTTCATCCGCCATAATCCGTCGAATGATCCACGCCGCTCCCGGCGACATTAATGGTCTTTCCGACAGCGGATCGTCCGGCTGTAACCGTAGTTTCGCCGCTTTCCCATGACGAGCGAACGCGCTGTATGCCGCCGCCATCTCGTCAAGCCGCGCGCCCGCGCCGCCCAGAATCAGCGAAAGATTGGGCGCCGCGCCAGCAGGCAAATATAGCGGCAGGCCGACGTTACGCAGTTTTGCCGCAAATCGTTTCGGCCCATAGGCTTCAAGCACCTGAACGGCAGGCAGATTCAGCGAGCGTACCAGCGCGTCGCTCATGCTAACCGGGCCGTGAAATCCGCTATCGAAGTTTCCCGGGCGGTAATCTCCGGTGCGGCGCGGAACGTCCTGTAATAGTGATGCGGGATGGATCAAGCCGTCATCCAGCGCCAGACCATACACAAAGGGTTTGAGTACCGATCCCGGCGATCGGATCGCCGTTACCATGTCGACATGACCAAAACGGCTGTCGTCATTAAGGTCTACCGATCCTACCCAGCCGCGCACGCTCATATCGGTATGATCGACGACGATCATCGCCAATGAACTGCGTGCAGGCAGCCGCCCTTTCCATGCCCGCGCCAGATCTTCCAGTTGCCGCTGCAACCCGGCGTCCAGCGTGGTCACAATTTTGTCGCTCCGGCTTTTACTCAACATCATTCGGGCAAAAAGCGGCGCCAGTTGCGGCATTTGACGCGGCGCCAGCCAGACCGGCTCTTCACGCGACTCGCGTACCGTTTCGGCAGGCCAGACGCCCTGCTCCGCCATCCGATCCAGCACTTTATTCCGTGCCGCTTCGGCTCTCGTAGGCCATCGGTCGGGGCGTAACCGGCTCGGCGCCTGCGGCAATACGGCCAGCAGCGCCGCGTCAGCGTAGCTCAGGCGCGCGGGCGGCTTGCCGAAGTAGGCCCAGCTTGCAGCGCCAATACCCTGTAGCGTGCCGCCGAACGGCGCGCGGTTCAGGTACAACGTCAGGATATCGCGCTTGGACAAATGCCATTCAAGCTGGAGGGCGCGCCAAAGCTGGCGGATTTTACCGCCGAACGTGCGCGAATGCGGGTCCAGAAGTCTCGCCACCTGCATAGTCAGCGTACTGCCGCCGGAAATAACGCGCCCGGCGGTAAGATCCTGCCATGCCGCGCGCGCGACGGAAAAAGGGTTAACGCCAGGGTGCTGCCAGAACCAGCGATCTTCGTAATTGATTAAGGCCTCCAGGTAACGGGGAGAGACCTCTTCAATCGTCACCGGATAACGCCAGATCCCCCCGGCGTCGGCAAAGCGCCACAGCGGCGTACCGTCATGGGCGACCACGACCCGCGCAGGATGGACCTCATTGAGCGGCAGCGGCCAGAGTTTATCCGCTGCCCATAACGCCAGGAAAATAAAAAGCGGCGCGCCCGCCAGCCACAGCCAGCGGCCACGTTTACCACGCCAACCGTTCATTTAAGGCGTCACAATCAGCAGTCCCTCGCTCGCGCCGGTTGCCCGCCACTGAGGCGCGTACATCGATTCCACCTGCGGTTGCGCAAGCTGGTACGTCCCCGGCGTTACCGCGCGCGCCAGGTAGACCAGCGTCACGGGCTGGCCCTCATTGACAACGACGGCAGCCACAAACCGATCGTCGCGGAATTCCATATACTGAATATCCGCCTGCTGCATCTGATTAAGCAGATTTTGCACTTCGCTACCGCTCTCCGGCAGGCTGGCGCTGCTGTCAGCCAGATTCTGGTTTTCCAGCTCCAGCCCGGCCGGGAGCAGGTCCACCACCAGCGCATCCGGCACATTGCGATCGGCCACTACCGTTAACCAGACCAGCACCAGTTCGCCGCTACGCAACGAGGACAGCGATTTGCGCTGACCATCGGTCCCCAGTATTTGTCGTTCAATCTGCAAAACGTTGCTGGCAGGCTCAGGCGCAGATGAGGGATAGCCGCTGCTATCCAGACGCAGCCATAGCGGCTGGCTACCGGTGTTCGTCACCTCAAGGGCGGCCAGCTGATCAGCATCCAGATTACGGGTCAGCGCCTTGTCGCCCGACAGCGGCTGCGCCTCTAACGAGGTCTGCGCCTGCCAGGCGCCCGCGCTGGCCTGTCGCGAATGCGCGGCGAGGAACAAGGCATTGTTCTCCTGGGTAGAGAGCCAGCGCTGACCGAAGGCCTGCTCAGAAAGCGAGCTTAATAGCGCGTTTTGCGCGTCCGGTCTGAGGTTGTTCTCTTCCAGTAACGACAACATCAGAGCGTTATCGCGCAGAGAACTGCCGTAATCCGCTATCCATTGCCGTTCGTCCTGACGCGGCGTATTCAGAGCCAGCGTAATGGCCTCTTCGCCGCGTCTGGCATCACCCATCGTGTTTAACGCGATGCCCAATTGCATCAGCGGCAGTCCTGAAGCCGCCTGACTACGGCGCTCCCAGATTTCGCGCAGCGCGCCGAGCGGCGCTTTCTGCTGACGCGCCAGTACCAGCGCGGCGTAAGCCTGAGCGGCAAAAGTACTGGCCTGGGTATTATCGCTATAACGAATCAGCATCGTACCGGGATCCTGCAGATAGCGCAGCAGTCGCTCATTGCCCCGGTTAATGGCCTCCGGCGGGACGCTATATCCCTGCTCGCCCGCGCGAATGAGGAAATCCATCGCGTAGGCCGTTAGCCAGGGCTCTTCCGCCCCATTTTCATCCCATAGCGCAAAACCGCCGTTATCACGCTGCATCTGTAGTATGCGGGAGATGCCGATATCCACCGCGGCGCGCCGTTTTTCATCGCTATCGCCGGTAATACCGAGCGACTGCAATTGAGCGGCATTGGTATACAGCGCCGGGAATAACCCGCTGGTGGTTTGTTCCAGGCACCCGTACGGATATGCTTTCAGCTCGCGAATGTAGCGCGCCAGATTGAGCGGCGGTTTTCCGCTTAACAGCAGTTGTCCCTGTAACGTGGCTGGCGAGACGTTTGCCAGATGCTGCTCTGGTACATGCCAGCTCTCTCCCGGCGCCAGCGCAATGCCGCTATTTACCGTTTGGGCAGGCCAGGCCGGACGCACGCCGATTTGCCACTGCTTATGCTGCGCGCCGAGGGTTTCTCCCGGCAGATTCAGACCGCTAATGGTCGCCTGGATTTCGCCTTCGCCAAAACCTTCCAGCGCGCGTACCGGAACGAATAAGGTGGTGCGCACGCCCGGCGCCAGGTTGACCGGTTGCGGCTGTTGACTAAGCAGTTCCAGTAACCCACTGGCGGCGAGCGCAATATTCAGCGTCTGCGGGCGGTCGGTCAGATTGGTGACGTCCAGCACCAGTCGCGAAACATCCCCTCCCGCCAGAAAACGCGGCATATTCAGCTCGGCAATCACTGGCGCGGCGACAACGACTTTGCTTTCGCCGCGACCAAAATCGTCCGCTGTCCATGCCTGCGCCATAACCCGCAGTTCGCCGTTAAAGTCGCCAATCGGCAGCGTTACGACCCCTTCGCCCTGCTCATTGAGCGTGATCGGCTGCGCCTGCTGCGCGATGATATTGGCATGGTTTACCGGCGGTTTTCCGCCGCGCGTAAGGTCGTCGCCATCGCCGCCAAAACGCAACGCCGCCAGCCGCCCCTGCCCTTCAATGACCTGGCCGTAAATATCGTAGATATCCGCACCGTAGCGTTTTTGACCGAAGAACGCCTGCCACGGGTCCGGCGTCGCGTAATCGGTGATATTCAATACACCGCTATCGACCGCGGAGACCAGCACGTTGATCTGTTTTGGCATTTCGCCGTGTTTAACGCTGGCTTTCACCCTGACGGTGAGCGGCTGATTCGGGCGCATTTTAGCCGGGCTTTCCAGCGCCAGATCGAGGCGGCGGTTGTCATCCCCCAGCGGTAGATGTAGTAACCCCACGGCGCGTTTTGGCGTCGCGGAACGAGATTTATCGCCGGGACGCACCACCAGCGTACTGAGATAGAGATCGTGGCGATTCCAGGTTTTATCCACCGGAATCGTGAGCTCCAGCCCCTGCGCCGGCACGTCGATCGCCTGCCACCACAGCGGACCATCGCTGGACTCCACCATGGCATAACCTTTACCGGCGACCGGCGCGGCGATATGCAATTTCATGGTGTCGCCTGGACGATAATTCGCTTTATCCAGTTTGAGGGTGACGCGATCCGGACGCGCCGCGCCGCTACCGTCGCTGTTATCCTGCCAGCTATAGCCGGCCCAGAAACGAACGCTGCTGACCGTCTCATTCGGCGCTTTGACCTCCAGACGGTACGCGCCCCATTCCACCGGGAAGCTGACTTTTCCGGTTTCATCCGCGTTCAGATCCAGCGTCTGCTCGCCCTCCACCAGATCCTTTTGATCAAACTGCGACTGCCAGCCTTCGCTTTCCGACCAGTTCCAGTAATAGTCGCGACGCTCGCGGATGAGCCGCACCTGTAAACCGGACACCGCTTTTTTCTCGCCCTGCGCGTTGGCGTAAACAATATCGAATGCGGCGTTGCTGTCTTCGTCGACAATCGGTTGATTAACGGTGGTATCCGTACGGTAGTCGTATACCGCTTTGGCGGCGAACTGTGGACGAATTCCCGGTAACGTATCGGCAGGCCAAATCGCCTGCTCTACGCGACGAGTGACCGGACGACCGCCAGACTCCAGCAGGCTGGCCTGTAGAATTACCTGCAACGGCGAATGCGCTTCTTGCCACTGGCTGGCAGCACTCACTTCACCACGTCCGCCTTTATCCAACGTCAGTTGAACTTCGTCCAGGCTGCGCGAAAGATTCTCTTCGGCAATATTGCCGAACTGGAAGCCAGGCAACGCCGCGACAGCGTCGCGCAGCGGACGCAGGAAAAGTTGCCCTTGCAGGGTATTGCCGTTAGCAGGGGCGCCATACAAGTAATAGCCGACAACGGAGAATTTCACCTCATCCGCAGGCGCCAGCGGTGTTTTTTGCGCCGTCAGGTTGAGCGCCATCCGCTCCGGCATAAAGTCTTCCACGTGGAAATCCCAACTCCGCAGCAAATTATCGCCGGTGTTGGCGCGGACATGCCACAAGCCGGTCGGCGCGTTGATATCCAGCGGATAATTCAAACGGTATAGTCCGTTTTCCGGCTGGCTGACGACGGTACGCATCACTTGTCCGTCTGGTTTTACCACTTCCAGCTTAACGGGTTGATCGGGCAGCGTTTTACCGTCGCTATCGCGCAGTAATCCGTTGAGGATAACCGTTTCGCCCGGTCGGTAGAGATCGCGTGGGCCGAACATAAAGAACTGCTTGCTGTAGCCGGGCGCGCCAGCGACATTAAACTCCGACAGATCCAGAGCCGGAAGCGTGAGATCGAGCAGCGTGGTCTGCCCCTCTTTACGCGCCAGTAATAGCGCCGCCGCTTTATCAGCCTCCAGTTGCACATGTCCCTGCGCGTCGCTCGTCGCCTGCGCCAGCGTCTGCCCTTTATCATTCAGAAGAACGATCTCAATTCCCGACTGCGCCGCGCCGTTTTCCAGGCTTTGCGTAAAGATATCCAGCCGACTATGGTAACGGTGCGCGGACACGCCGATATCGCTAAGGGTAAACAACGTAGCGGCATTACTATAGTTGTAGTGTCCAGCCTGATTCATTACCGCCACATATACGCCCGCCTGTTGCAGCGGCTTAATATCGCTTAATGGCAGCAGCAGTTTCTCACGCGTATTACGCGCCGGATTAAGATCAAAACGACCGGTATAAACCAGATCCGCCATTTTCAGCAGATTGTCGGATTCCCAGTTAGAGAGGGAACTACGGTACTCCCACTGGCTGACAAACGACGCCAGCGATCCGGGCTTAACGCGGAAAAAGTTCACATCAACGTGGTTGACGTTAAGCGCCATGACCGGCAGTCCTTCCGCTATTTTCCCCGGTAGCAGCGATCCCCGGCTGGCAAAGCCGACGCTGGGCTGGACATCACGCGTGGTAATCGTTTTTTCATAAGACTTGCCGAAGGTGGCGTTATTCAGCGCTTTAACGGCGGGATCAACCGTGACCACCAGCACGCGCTCAGGTTCCAGATGACGTAACCTTAGCTCTTTTAAATTTGGCGCCAGCTCCCATGCGCCGTCAACGCTGCCGCTTTTCTTATCAACCACGTGAACCACACGGGAGAAATCCTGTTCAGGATCTAAAGGAATTGAAAACGTCAGCACCAGCGTCGCCGCGCCGTCGAGCTGCGCTTCGGAGGCGTCTAATAGCGTGAGCGCTTTGCCCTGGCTTTGCTGCGCCAGCTTTTGTAGCTGTGACGGGTCTTGCGCGGGCGAGGGCTGCGCTACGGCTGGCGCTTCGCTTTTAGTCGTCGGGGCGGTTTTATCGTTGTTATCGCATCCCGCCAGCGCCAGCATGATCATGCAGGCCACCACGCGTAAATGTTTCATCTTTCATCCCTGGCCTTAACGGCCTGTCAGCAACGGTTGATGAGATATTATGCGCGAGAAATTTTATTGTGTAAGTCCGTATTACTGTGATGACGCGAAAATTTTACGCAGAAATGTGGTTTCGCCAGCCAAAACAGCCTCTTCTACTTGTCCCTTTTCGGGAAACGTCCGACAATTTGACCATAATCAGGTAACAATGGAGATGCCCATGACCACCGCCTTTTTTGTCGCCGCCGACTGGCTTGCCGAACATATTGATGATCCGGAAATACAGATTCTTGACGCCCGTATGGCGCCACCAGGACAGGAACATCGTGATATGGCGGGCGAATATCGCGCCGGACATATTCCCGGCGCGCTGTTTTTTGATATTGAAGCGCTTTCCGATCGCGCATCGCCGCTGCCGCATATGATGCCGCGCCCGGAAGCGTTTGCGGTGGCCATGCGTGAACTGGGTGTTCGCCAGGATAAACACCTGGTCATATACGATGAAGGCAATCTGTTCTCCGCTCCGCGAGCATGGTGGATGCTGCGCACGTTCGGTGCCGAGAAAGTGTCCATTCTGGCGGGCGGACTGGCGGGCTGGCAGCGCGACGAATGGCTATTGCGCGAAGGCGAAGAAGCGCATGAAGGAGGCGAGTTTGAGGCGAAATTCACGCCGCAAGCCGTGGTGCGTCTCACCGACGTATTGCTGGCAAGCCATGAAAAAACCGCGCAAATCGTCGACGCGCGTCCGGCGGCGCGTTTTAACGCTCAGGCTGATGAACCGCGTCCGGGACTGAGACGCGGACACATTCCTGGCGCGCTAAACGTCCCGTGGACGGAACTGGTGTATGAGGGCGAATTAAAGACCACTGACGAACTGAATGAGGTTTTTTTCAGCCACGGCGTGAGTTTCGACAGACCGATTATCGCCAGTTGCGGTTCCGGCGTGACGGCCGCGGTCGTGGTGCTGGCACTCGCCACGCTGGATGTGCCTGACGTCACGCTTTACGACGGCGCGTGGAGCGAATGGGGCGCGCGTACCGATTTACCGGTTGAACCCGCTTAATATCCGCCATGCCGGATGGTGCTCACGCTTATCCGGCCTACCGTTCAGGCTGATGTAAAACGATCTACAGACATTGTTTTTATTCCGCTCTTTTCCACTGTCCTGCAAACGGGCATTATTTTCTCTTAATAAAATCCTATTTTTTATCGGTAAATACTTTACGTCGGGTATAAGGAGTATCATCACCGCTGTTTTGGGTTTCACCGGGAAATAACTCCTGTAAATATAATTTTTTAAGGATGGAAAATGGATATTTCACTCACTAATTTAATGGAGCTAGTTAAAAAGGTTAACCGCAATAAGGTGCCTAATCCTATGCCTGCCGAGGAAATAAGTTGTCTGCGAGTGCGTAAGTATCGCGATCCGCAAAATACGGAAACCACTGAGTTACCTGAAAGCCTGAAGGCGCTACTGGCCTACGACCGCGATCTACTTAGCAATTATAATATGCCTGTGATTGAAACATTACAAAGATTTATTGATAACGAGGGAGTAATACATTCTTACTCTCCTGATGAAGAGGCGTATTACGGCGCTGGCATGGATAGCTCAGGTATTGATATTGAAGATCTGATGCCTGTCTGGAGTAACGATCCCCGTCTTCCGGCATTAATTCGTATTGATCATGTCGGCGATCAGGCCATTTTTATCTATATCACAGAACGGGATGCCAACGGCGAATACCCTATTGCCCGCATGGAACGTAATGAATTTTGGCTGGCGGAGTCTTCTCTGGTGGAATATCTCTATAATATTATTTCGGGCGCTAAAGACATTGGCTTTACCGAAGAGGATTTACATCTTCCGCAATGGAAGGCACAGCAAAAAATGAATGAACAACGCGATGCCGCTTTACTTGACCTGGAGGATTATCATGAGGCGTTTTGGGCAAAACTGGACGCGCTCGTCGATTAATCGACATGCTGTCGGGTGGCGCTCACGCTTATCCGGCCTACCGTTCAGGCTGATTTAAAACGAATCTACATAAATACTGTTTAAGCAGGCCACAAAAAAACCGCTCAGTTGAGCGGTTTTTTTGTGCTGGTCCGGTTCGCGGCCTTTCCAGCAGGCTTTGTTGCCATAGCAACGCAGGCACACCACAGTAGGTAAATACTCCCTTTTAAGGAGAGCAAAGTCAAGTTAATTCACGACGAAACTATTCAGCATTTGAGGTATTATCTTTCCCGGCCCCCTTCGCCGTCTCGCAAACGGGCACTGGCTTCAGGAGAGGATGTTCCATGGCCGTAAGCGCAGGCACACCACAGTGCCTGCTATCACGGCATTATCGCCAGCGGTGCTGCCGTGATGCGGTCTTCGCAAGGACCGCAACATGAAGGTACGATGCTTTTGTGTCGTGCTTCTTGTTTCTGGCACGTTGTGTCTTCACGCAGACAGAAGCTACCCAGGTAATTCTGTTCCCGTAACGCTCAACGTCC
Organism: Salmonella sp. K21076; assembly: GCF_039650795.1. Classification (NCBI taxonomy): domain Bacteria; kingdom Pseudomonadati; phylum Pseudomonadota; class Gammaproteobacteria; order Enterobacterales; family Enterobacteriaceae; genus Salmonella; species Salmonella sp. K21076. Next base: position 72,931 of record NZ_JBCLYA010000045.1, on the reverse strand, counting down.
AGAGCAGGTAAGCCAGGAGGCCGCCCTGTTGGGCGGCTTTCTTTTCTTCAGATGATGCGGTTCTGTTTAAAATCGCGCAGGAACCCACCCCAACGACGCTCGTAGAACGGCGCGATATGCTCGGTGATAAAGTGGCTGATACCCTGCGCGCCCTTCCTCACCTGACAAATATCGATCGGTTCGTCACCCGGTAACGTGTCGGTCGCCACATTGCCCGCTGCGTGAATGATCTCTTCAATTTCGCCGTCAGCCTCAATGCCAATCAGCAGATTAGGTTGGGCGTCCGCATGTTCTTTAATCGCGCAGAGAAATGCGCGTTTCACCGGTTTGATGGTTTTAAACAGCGTAGTGAGGGAATCAATCATCTGCGACGGCGGCTCGGCCACTTCGGATAAAATAAGCGACTCGCCGCCTTCCAGCACTTCCTGCGTACTTAACGGACTGCCTTCCTCAGCGAGAAGCAGGCTGATTTCACGCGGCATAAACTCTTTGCCGGTCGGCAATTTAGCGTTGAGGAATAACGTTTCGCCAAGCGTCATTTCAAACAGCGTGCGCGCCGGCATCACCACAAACGCCTGTTCGTCTTCCACGGCCTGCTGCAGCGCCTCCAGAGAAGTAAAGAAGGGAATGACGGTCGTGCCGTCTTCTTTTTCCCAGTGCTGCAAATCCAGAGCGCTGTCTTCCACAATCGCCTCGCCTTCGGCAGCGCTGCCCGGCACCCAGACGGTGGACTCCAGTAAGGTACGGAAAAATGCCGAACGATGCGCGGGCTCAGTCGCCGCTTTCTCCAGCAAAATTTCTAATTCATTTTTAGTTTCGGACATAGGAATCACAAATTATGTATATGGGTTGTAGGCCTGATAAGACGCACGGCGTCGCCATCAGGCAAAATGCCGGGTGGCGCTTCGCTTACCCGGCCTACAAAAACACCGTTCAGGCGGTCAGCAGATTCGCGATGGTGCGCACACCCAGACCGGTTGCCCCGGCAGCCCACTGCTCAACCGGCGCTTTGCGATAAGTGGCGGAACAGTCAATGTGCAGCCAGCCTTCGCGGTAATTTTCAACAAAGTGCGACAGAAAACCCGCGGCGGTGCTTGCCCCGGCGGGATACGTCGCGCTGCCGGTGTTGTTCAGTTCCGCAAAGTTAGACGGCAGTTGGTTACGGTGGAACTCCGCCAGCGGCAGACGCCAGAACGGCTCATTCTCTTGCGCCGCGCTGGTCAGCAAGCGCCCCGCCAGCGTATCGTCAAAACTGAATAGCGCATGGTAGTCGTTACCCAGCGCCGTTTTCGCCGCGCCGGTTAACGTCGCCATATCAATGATTAGCCGCGGGTGTTGCGCGCTGGCGTCAATCAGGCCATCCGCCAGTACCAGTCGCCCTTCCGCATCGGTATTCATGACTTCGACATTCTTGCCATTACGGTAGCGAATAATATCGCCCAGTTTAAACGCGTTGCCGCTGATCAGATTATCAGCGCAGCACAGGAACAGTTTTACGCGTTTATTCAGCCCACGGGTAATGGCGAACGCCAGCGCGCCCGTTACTGTCGCCGCGCCGCCCATATCGGATTTCATTGAGTCCATAAAAGCGCTTTGTTTGATACTGTAACCGCCGGAGTCAAAGGTGATACCTTTACCGACCAGGCAGGCATAAACCGGCGCATCTTTGTCTCCCGTCGGGTTGTAATCCAGCGCCAGCAGTACCGGCGGACGCTCAGAACCACGGCCTACGGTATGCAACCCCATATAGTTCTGCTCGCGCAGATCTTCGCCTTTGGTGATACGGTAAGTGACGCTATCGCACGCGACGCTGCACAGCAGATCCACCGCGCGCTGCGCCAGTTGCTCCGGCCCAAGCTCTTCCGCCGGAGCATTAATGGTGTCGCGCACCCAGTCAATAATGGTCAGGCGGTTATCCAGCTCCTGACGTTGGGCATCGTCTAAATCCGGCCACATTACGGTACGGACGCCTTTTGGTCCTTTGTAACCCGCCCAGAATGCCCAACAACGCTCGGTATCCCATCCTTCGCCTGTCAGCGCGACCTGTTTTATTCCCAGGCCGTCGATTTTACGCGCCGCACGCTGGATCAACCCCAGATCGTCTTTACCGTTAAGATGCAAGGTAATACCGTCGTTATTAATACTGTAAGTGGCTTTATCGCCCCAGCGCGCATCGGCAGGCTGCGTGGAAAGCGTAATTTTCATGGCTTCTGTCATTGTTATTTTCCTTATTAGCAAACGGGCCGTCGTAGGGCAGCCCGTTATTTGACTTACTCTGCTTCATCCAACCAGACTAGCAGAATCGCCTCCAGAATTTTTTCATTGGATGCGTTAGGGTCGTCGTCAAAATCGTCCAGTTCGCAGATCCACTGATGCAGATCGGTGAAACGAACGGTTTTAGGATCGACATCAGGATATGCGTCGTATAACGCTTCGCCGATCTCGCGGCTATCGGTCCACTTGAGTCCCATACTACCCTCTGTTAATGCTCACGCGCATGGTTGATTGTGTAACGTGGAATTTCGATAACCAGATCGTCGTCGGTAACGCGGGCCTGGCAGCTCAGTCGACTTTCCGGCTCCAGCCCCCACGCTTTATCCAGCATATCGTCTTCTTCTTCCGAACTTTCCGGCAAGGAGTCGAAGCCTTCACGTACAATACAGTGACAGGTGGTGCAGGCGCACGATTTCTCACAGGCGTGTTCAATCTCGATGCCGTTGCGCAGCGCAACGTCAAGAATGGTTTCACCGGTCTCAGCTTCCAGAACTGCGCCATCCGGACAAAGATCCTGATGAGGCAGAATAACAATCTTCGGCATGTTAAACCTCGTCTACGGAATGGCCTTTCAACGCGCGACGAACCGACTGGTCCATGCGGCGAGCGGCAAATTCCTGGGTTTGTTTATCTACGTTTTTAATGGCTTGTTCTATTGCGTCAACATCATCGCCTTGTGCGACCGCGCTTAAATGTGCGGCGGCATCATCAATGCATTGACGTTCTGCGGCGCTTAACAGCGCGGCGTCGGCAGTTAGCGCGCCGGTCAAACTTTCCAGCACGCGCGCGGCTTCGACTTTTTGCTCCGCCAGCATACGCGCTTTCACGTCCTGCTCGGCAAAACTCATGGAATCCTTGATCATCGAGGCGATTTCGCCATCGGTCAGGCCATAGGAAGGTTTGACCTGAATGGAGGCCTCGACGCCGGTGGATTTTTCCATTGCGGTGACGCTCAACAGGCCATCGGCGTCTACCTGGAAGGTCACGCGAATATGCGCCCCGCCCGCCGGCAGCGGCGGAATCCCGCGCAGCGCAAAGCGCGCCAGCGAGCGGCAGTCCTGCACCAGTTCGCGTTCGCCCTGCATCACATGGATAGACATCGCGGTCTGACTGTCTTTGAAGGTGGTGAAATCCTGCGCGCGCGCCACCGGGATAGTGGTGTTGCGCGGAATGACTTTTTCCACCAGGCCACCCATCGTTTCCAGCCCAAGAGAGAGTGGAATCACGTCCAGCAGCAGCATTTCGCTGTCCGGCTTGTTGCCGACCAGAATATCGGCCTGAATCGCTGCGCCGATAGCGATCACTTTATCCGGGTCGATAGCGGTTAACGGCGTGCGGCCAAAAAATTCGCCCACCCGCTCACGCACCAGCGGTACACGGGTCGAACCGCCGACCATGACCACTTCCAGAACGTCCTGGGGCTCAACGCCGGCATCTTTCAATGCGCGACGGCAGGCCAATAGCGTGCGCTTAACCAGCGCGGAAATGAGATCGTTAAACTGCTCGCGAGTGATCTCCCCCTGCCAGCCCGCAACGTTAACGCGAACAGTATCGGCATCGCTTAAGGCGATTTTCGCGGTAATCGCGGCATCCAGCAGTTCGCGCTGAACGCGATTGTCGCTACGATCGGCAATTCCCGCCTGCTCGCGAATATAGTCCGCCAGCAGATGGTCAAAGTCGTCGCCGCCGAGCGCAGAATCACCGCCCGTCGCCAGCACTTCAAACACCCCGCGGCTCAGGCGTAAGATAGAGATATCGAAGGTACCGCCGCCGAGATCGTAAACAGCGATAACGCCTTCTTTGCCTGAGTCCAGACCGTAGGCAATCGCCGCCGCCGTCGGTTCGTTGAGCAGGCGCAGTACATGCAGGCCTGCCAGCCGCGCGGCGTCTTTCGTTCCCTGACGTTGGGCATCATCGAAATAGGCGGGAACGGTAATCACCACGCCATCCAGCTCGCCGGAGAGCGATTCGCTAGCCCGCGCGGCCAGCGCTTTGAGAATATCAGCAGATACGCGTACCGGATTGAGCAATCCAGCCGCCGTGTCAATCATCGGCAGCCCATTAACGCTTGCCTTAAACCGGTAAGGCAGATGCGGATAGCGCGCCTGGATATCCGCCAGCGAGCGTCCCATCATGCGTTTCACAGAGCTGATAGTGTTGGCCGTATCCTGCGCGGCATTGTCACGCGCAGCGTAACCGACCGTATGGCCCTGCTGCTGATAGTGAACCACTGAAGGCAACAGGTGGCGCCCTTCGTGGTCAGGCAGTGTTTCCGCCTGGCCGCTGCGAACCGTCGCAACCAGAGAGTTGGTAGTGCCTAAGTCGATGCCCGCCGCCAGACGACGCTGATGCGGCGCGGCGCTCAGACCAGGCTCACTAATTTGTAATAAGGCCATGTTAGATTCCAGTTAAAAATCGAGCAGCTTTTCTTCGAGTTGTTCTGCGCTGCTTCGCAGTTTATCGAGAAACCGCAGTTTGCGCACCGTATCCGCCGCCGCGTCCCACGCGGCGTTGTCCAACTGTTCCACCATTTGCTGAAGACGAGCATCAAACATCTTTTGTACGCGTTTGATGAAGCTTTCCAGCCGCGCGTCGTCTTTTGATTGTTCGATATCGTCCAGCTCTTCGCGAAGCGTGAGTTGTTCCATCAGAAACGCGGTGTCGCGTACCGTATGCTGCTCGCTGGCCAGATCGAACCCGTGTAAGGAAAGCAGATACTCCGCGCGCGTCAAAGGGTGACGCAGCGTTTGCCAGGCCTGGTTGATCGTGGCGGATTGCTGGACGGCGGCAAGCTGCTGCGCCTGAGTGCCGTTGGCAAATTTGTCAGGGTGATACTGGCGTTGCAGATCCTGAAAACGAAAGCTCAGCGCCTGGGTGTCAATCTGATAACGGGCTGGTAAGCCAAAGAGGGTGAAGTAATCCATAACATTCTCAGGGATAGCCTGTCAGAACAAACCCCACACGCAGGCGACCACGGTGGGGTTATACCTTCTTACTTCGCGCCGCAGATGCGTTGTCTGCGCGGGTTCCCCCAGTCACTTACTTAAGTAAGCGCCTGGGGATTCACTCGCTTGCCGCTTTTCTGCAGCACGAATGACTCGGTATAACAGCGGAACACAGTTACACGTGGAAGCTTTCGCCGCAACCACACTCATCTTTCACATTCGGGTTGGAGAATTTAAACCCTTCGTTCAGGCCTTCTTTTACGAAGTCCAGCTGTGTACCGTCCAGAAATTGCAGGCTCTTGCCGTCAACCACTACCTTAACGCCTTTGTCTTCAAACACGGTGTCTTCCGCCGTCGGCTCGTCAACAAATTCCAGTACATAAGCCATACCTGAGCAGCCGGAGGTTCTCACGCCCAGACGCAGACCAAACCCTTTACCACGGTTGGCCAGGAAGGTATTAACTCGCGCTGCTGCACTGTCGCTAAGTGTAATCGACATAACAAAACCTCAATGTTAACGTTCTATTTTATTTCGCTTCGCGTTTGCTTTTGTAATCCGCAATAGCGGCTTTAATCGCGTCTTCCGCCAGAATAGAGCAGTGAATTTTCACCGGCGGCAGCTCCAGTTCGTCTGCAATGTCGGTGTTTTTAATCGCCTGCGCTTCGTCCAGGGATTTCCCTTTCACCCACTCCGTTACCAGAGAACTGGAGGCGATAGCGGAACCGCAGCCGTAAGTCTTGAAGCGCGCGTCTTCAATGATACCTTCATCGTTAACTTTAATCTGCAACTTCATGACGTCGCCGCAGGCCGGCGCGCCAACCATACCGCTTCCCACGTTATCGTCGTTGTTGTCAAACGACCCTACGTTACGCGGGTTCTCATAGTGATCGATTACTTTTTCGCTGTAAGCCATTATAAATTCTCCTGATTCCGATACCGATTAATGATGTGCCCATTCGATGCTGTTCAGATCCACACCCTGCTTGTACATTTCCCACAGTGGAGAAAGGTCACGCAGACGGCCAATGGATTTACGAACCAGATCAATGGTGTAGTCGATCTCTTCTTCAGTGGTAAAACGACCTAAAGAGAAACGGATAGAGCTATGCGCCAGCTCGTCATTCATGCCCAACGCGCGCAGCACGTAGGACGGTTCCAGAGTGGCGGAGGTGCAGGCGGAACCGGAAGAGACCGCCAGGTCTTTCAGCGCCATGATCAGCGACTCGCCTTCAACGTAGTTAAAGCTCACGTTGAGAATGTTTGGCGCGCCCTGCTCAAGGTCGCCGTTCAGGTAAACTTCTTCAATATCTTTGATGCCGTTCCACAGACGGTTACGCAGACCGCGCAGACGGGCCATTTCGGTCTCCATCTCTTCTTTCGCGATACGGTAAGCTTCGCCCATGCCGACGATCTGGTGAACAGGCAGAGTACCAGAGCGCATACCGCGCTCGTGCCCGCCGCCATGCATCTGCGCTTCAATGCGAATACGCGGCTTACGACGCACATACAGCGCGCCAATGCCTTTCGGACCATAAATTTTATGACCGGAGAAGGACATCAGATCCACTTTCAGTTGGCTCAGGTCGATAGGCAGTTTGCCCACGCTCTGGGTGGCGTCAACGTGGTAGATGATACCGCGCGCGCGGCACATTTCGCCGATGGTCGCGATATCCTGCACCACGCCGATTTCGTTGTTCACGTGCATGATGGAAACCAGAATGGTGTCGTCACGCATCGCTGCTTCGAGCTCGTTGAGATCGATGATGCCGTTGCGCTGCGGCGCCAGGTAGGTCACTTCAAACCCTTCGCGCTCAAGCTGACGGCAGGTGTCCAGCACCGCTTTGTGCTCGGTCTTGCTGGTGATGATGTGCTTGCCTTTTTTCTGATAAAAGTTGGCAGCGCCTTTGATCGCCAGGTTATCGGACTCCGTCGCCCCTGAGGTAAAGACGATTTCACGCGGGTCGGCGCCGACCAGTTCAGCAATCTGGTTGCGGGCGATATCGACGGCTTCTTCAGCCTGCCAGCCGAAACGGTGTGAACGAGACGCCGGGTTCCCAAAGGTTCCGTCCAGGGTCAGAAACTGCATCATTTTCTCGGCAACACGCGGGTCCACCGGCGTGGTTGCGGAGTAGTCGAGATAAATCGGTAATTTCATTGCTCTTAAACTCCGTACATCACTCAATGCAAGGAATCAGGCAACCGGCTGGATGTACGACCGTGTTGACGGGACGTCCGCGTCCCGGCCTGATTCTGAATTCTTTTTTACGCTTCATCCTTCAGACGACCGCGGCATTCACCGCATGAGGCCGCCAGAAGAGATGGCGTAATATTTTAATTAAGCGCGTAATTTAACGTCGATAGCGTCCTGCGCACGACCGCTGGCGCGCGGCGCGTCATGCGTGTGCTGGCGACCAGACACATCCAGAACTTCCTGGTTATTCACTAGCTCGCCTAAAGTAATATTGTTGAGAAAACCGGTCAGACGATCGCTTAAATCACGCCACAGCGCATGGGTCAGGCATTTATCGCCGCCCTGGCAGCCGCCTTTGCCCTGGCAACGGGTCGCGTCAACGGATTCATCAACCGCGCTGATCACTTCGCCGACCGCGATACTGCCAGCATCTTTACCCAGCAGATAACCGCCGCCCGGCCCGCGTACGCTGGAAACCAGACCGTTTTTACGTAAACGGGAAAATAGCTGTTCCAGATAAGAAAGGGAAATCCCCTGACGTTCAGAAATATCAGCCAACGGTACCGGGCCCGCTTCGGAGTTGAGCGCAACGTCTAACATTGCGGTCACGGCATAACGCCCTTTAGATGTCAGTCTCATGTCTTACTTAACCTCAAACTCGCCCCTGCCCGGGGTTTTTTATTGTAAAATGGGGGTATTGCATAGCAGGGACAAGTCTGACATTCCCGAGTAAATTGGTCAACTATTTACTTGAGTAAATTAGTCAGGTATTTAGCGTTCCGTGCGGTATTGATGTGCCGGATGGCGCTTCGCTTATCCGGCCTACAGGCCGCACGATTTGTAGGTCGGATAAGCGAAGAGCCATCCGGCATTAACGCGGTTACTTGCCTTTATTCTGCTGCTCAATAGACGCCAGAATCCCACGCAGAATATTCAACTCCTGGCTTTCCGGGCGGGCGCGGGTAAACAGACGGCGCAATTTATTCATCACCTGCCCCGGATGGTTTTCGCGAATAAAGCCAGTGGAGAGCAACGTCTGCTCCAGATGGCCGTAAAAACGTTCAAGATCGTCCACCAGCGGATACGGTGTCTCTTCATGATCTGCCGCGTCGCCGTTTTCCTGCGTCGCCAGCCAGGCCATGCGGACTTCATACGCGATGACCTGTACCGCCATCGCCAGATTCAACGAGCTGTACTCCGGGTTAGCGGCAATCGCGACGTGATAATGGCATTTTTGCAACTCATCGTTAGTCAGCCCGACACGCTCACGACCAAAAACCAGCGCAACCGGCGTATTTGCCGCTTCCGCTACGCTTTTTAAGCCGCACTCGCGCGGATCAAGCATCGGCCACGGCAGAGTGCGGGAGCGGGCGCTGGTGCCGACCACCAGGCTACAGCCAGCCAACGCTTCGTCCAGCGTATCGACGATCTGCGCATTACCGATCACATCGCTGGCGCCTGCCGCCAGGGCGATGGCCTGGGAGTCCGGTTTCACCAGCGGGTTTACCAGCCACAGGTTAGTTAAGCCCATGGTTTTCATAGCGCGAGCCACAGAGCCCATATTGCCGGTGTGGGAGGTTTCCACCAGCACAATTCGAATGTTTTGCAGCATTGTCTTTCTTCAGCTAAAGATTATTCGGACATCTTACCATAAAACCAAGACAGATTCCGATCTCGCTGCTATACTCTGCGCCGTTTTCCCGTTCTTTAACATCCAGTGAGAGAGACCGATGCATCCGATGCTGACCATCGCCGTGCGCGCAGCGCGCAAGGCGGGTAATGTAATTGCCAAAAACTATGAAACTCCGGACGCTGCAGAAGCGAGCCAAAAAGGCAGTAACGATTTTGTGACCAACGTAGATAAGGCCGCTGAAGCGGTAATTATCGACACCATTCGCAAATCTTACCCGCAACACACTATTATCACCGAAGAAAGCGGTGAGCACGTTGGCACAGATCAGGATGTTCAATGGGTTATCGATCCGCTGGATGGCACCACCAACTTCATCAAACGTCTGCCACACTTCTCTGTTTCCATTGCTGTACACATTAAAGGCCGTACTGAAGTGGCTGTCGTTTACGATCCGATGCGTAACGAACTGTTCACCGCCACCCGCGGTCAGGGCGCGCAGCTGAACGGCTACCGTCTGCGCGGCAGTACCGCGCGCGATCTGGACGGCACTATCCTCGCTACCGGCTTCCCGTTCAAAGCCAAACAATACGCGACCACCTACATTAATATTATCGGCAAGCTGTTCACCGAATGCGCCGATTTCCGCCGCACCGGTTCCGCCGCGCTGGATCTGGCCTATGTGGCTGCAGGTCGTGTCGATGGTTTCTTTGAAATTGGCCTTCGTCCGTGGGATTTCGCCGCGGGCGAACTGCTGGTTCGTGAAGCGGGCGGTATCGTCAGCGATTTCACCGGCGGTCATAACTACATGATGACCGGTAATATCGTGGCGGGGAATCCGCGCGTCGTTAAAGCCATGCTGGCGAATATGCGCGACGAACTGAGCGATGCGCTGAAGCGCTAAGTCTCTTCGGCGGATGGGGCCACTCATCCGCCGTGCCTTTTCAGGCGTTTTTCCTAAACACCACCTCATCGCTTTACTTGCCTGCATGTTTTTGTACGATCGCTCCCTGCTCCGCTATGGACATAAAGCGGCAAGGAAGCGAACATGACCCTTCAACATACCCGACGCATCGTCAAATCCCTTTTTATTCTGTTTATCATTGTAGTCTGTATTTACCTGCTACCCCGCGTAGCGATCAATGCCTTTTATTACCCGGACAATAAAGTCTATGGACCAACCCCTGCCGAAGCTGAATCCATTACCTTTACCGCCAAAGATGGCACGCATCTGCACGGCTGGTTTATTCCTACTGCTTTCGGCAGGCCGGAAAACGCCGTCGCGACGGTGATTCATGTCCATGGCAACGCCGGAAATATGTCGGCGCACTGGCCGTTAGTCAGTTGGCTGCCAGAACGCAACGTAAACCTGTTTATGTTTGATTACCGTGGGTTTGGCGAATCTGAGGGCACCCCATCACAAGAGGGGCTACTGAACGATACGAAAAGCGCGATAGATTATGTGCGGCATCGTGCCGACGTTAACCCCGAGCGCCTGGTACTGCTGGGGCAGAGCCTGGGCGGCAATAATGTACTGGCCGCCGTAGGCCACTGCGTAGGCTGCGCAAATATGCGCTACGCCGACCAGGCGGGCATACGTGCGATTGTCCTCGACTCAACGTTTTCATCCTATTCCTCCATCGCCAACCAGATGATCCCGGGCAGCGGCTATTTGCTTGATGACCGCTATAGCGCGGATCGCAATATCGCCAGCGTCAGCCCCATTCCGGTATTGATTCTTCATGGCACGGCAGACCATGTTATTCCCTGGCAGGACAGTGAGAAATTGTATGCCCTCGCCCGGGAGCCCAAACAAAAAATCTTCATTCCTGACGGCGATCACATTGATGCTTTTTCCGGACGTTATGCAAACCTTTACCGCGATGCGATGATTAATTTTATTCAGACAGCGCTATCCGCTAAATAGCGCGACGCTGTATATATGCATATTTTATGATTAAGAATATATTTATTATACCGATAGTAAAAACCATTTTTTCCCGTTAGCGAAGGCGGCGGATTAGCGCTAGCGTAACAGTAATATTCATCTGATTTTTATAACAATTTATTTTCATTTGTTTTTCCTGAATATTACTGTGGAGTATGTGATGGCTATCAAAATTACGCCTGACGAGTTTAGTCTGCTTATCCAGCGATTAAACAAAAAATGGCGCGTGTTTGCCCCGTCCGCAGAGTTTCGCGGCGGGCGTTTTTCCGACACTGACAACATTATTTATCAACGGATTAGCGGCTGGCGCGATCTCATCTGGCACGAGAAATCGCACATGTCGCCGAATACCATTATCGCCCCTATCACCGAAACGCTCTTTTATTTCGATAAAAACACCATTCAAATTGCCGAGACAGACACCTCCCCGATAATCATCTTTGCCCGCGCCTGCGACATTAACGCCATGTCGCGGCTGGATTATATGTATTTATCAAATGGGAATAATTCCGATTACAGTTATCAACTGCTACGGGAGCATATTCGTTTCGTCCTTATTGAGTGTGAAGAAAGCTTCGAAAATTGTTTCTGCGTCTCAATGGGTACTAATAAAACTGACTGTTATAGCGCCGCCATGCGTTTTAGCGATGAGGGCGCGCTTGTGAGCATCCGCGATCCCTTTATCGAGGCGGCGATACAAGGACTGGGGCAGGAGGCTGACTATACCCCCTCTTTCGTCAGCGAAAACCGGGAAACCGTCGTCACGCCGGACAGCGTTTGCCGCGATCCGCAAAAAATTCGCGACATTCTCACTCGCCATCCGCTATGGGACGCCTACGACAGCCGCTGCATCAGTTGTGGCCGCTGTACTACCGGGTGCCCAACCTGTACCTGCTATAGCGTCTTTGACGTCGCCTATGATGAAAATCCGCAGCGCGGCGAACGCCGTCGCCAGTGGGCAAGCTGCATGGTGCCGGGCTTTAGCGACATGGCCGGCGGTCATGGTTTTCGCGAAAAACCCGGCGAGCGTCTGCGCTACCGCGCCCTGCATAAGGTCAATGACTACAAAGCGCGCAACGGCATTGAACATATGTGCGTCGGCTGCGGCCGCTGCGACGATCGCTGCCCGCAATACATCAAATTTTCTTTGATTATTAACAAAATGACCGCTGCCGTTCGGCAGGCGCTGGCAGAGGAGGCATAACGCATGTCACATTGTTCCTGTCATGATAAACCGCAGCACAGTTTGCTGCCTGCGGCGTACCGCATCCTCAGTATTACTCGCCACACGCCGCTGGAGTGGAATTTCCGCGTGGCCGTCGATTTTCCCGCGCACTGGGGGCAATTTGTTGAGGTGTCGCTGCCGCGCGTCGGCGAAGCGCCCATCTCCGTTTCCGACTACGGCGATGGCTGGATAGATCTGCTGATTCGTAATGTCGGAAAAGTGACCAGCGCCCTCTTTACGCTGAAAGAAGGCGACAACGTGTGGCTACGCGGCTGCTATGGCAATGGCTATCCGGTCGATACTCTGCGCCATAAACCCTTACTGGTTGTCGCAGGCGGCACGGGCGTCGCGCCGGTGAAAGGCTTAATGCGCTATTTCGTTGAGAATCCCCAGGAAATTGGTCAACTGGATATGATTCTCGGCTATAAAAATCGCGATTGCGTGCTGTACAAAGAAGAAATGGCGACGTGGCACGGCAAACATAATCTGGTGCTCACGCTGGATGAAGGCGAGGCTGATGACCGTTACCAGATTGGTCGGGTGACCGATCGGCTTGCCGACATGACGCTTAGCGATATCGACACCATGCAGGCCATCGTCGTTGGGCCGCCAATAATGATTACCTTTACCGTAAAAATGCTGCTGCAAAAAGGGCTCAAGCCGGAGCAAATTTGGGTGGACTACGAACGCCGGATGGCCTGCTCCGTCGGGAAGTGCGGCCACTGCCGTATGGGCGAAGTGTATGTCTGCACCGACGGCCCGATATTTAACTACGCCGTCGCGCAACGTTTTGCCGATTAAGGAGAACATCATGAGCATTGATATTGATATCATTAAAGCCCGTGCGAAAAACGAATATCGCCTATCAAAAGTGCGCGGCGAAGCCATGATCAGCGTCCGCATTCCCGGCGGTATTTTGCCCGCGCATTTGCTAACGGTGGCGCGTGACATCGCCGAAACCTGGGGCAACGGACAAATTCACCTCACTACCCGCCAGAAGCTGGCGATGCCGGGTATCCGTTACGAAGATATCGACAACGTGAACGCTGCGCTGGAGCCATTTCTTCGCGAGATTGAAATAGAACTGTGCGACGTCCAGGTTGAGGATACCAAAGCGGGCTATCTCGCTATTGGCGGGCGAAATATTGTCGCCTGTCAGGGGAACCGCATTTGCCAGAAAGCCAACACTGACACGACCGGTCTGTCCCGTCGTCTTGAAAAACTGGTCTATCCCAGCCCTTATCATCTCAAAACGGTCATTGTTGGCTGCCCGAATGATTGCGCGAAGGCGTCAATGGCCGATCTGGGAATTATTGGCGTGGCGAAAATGCGCTTCACTGCCGATCGCTGTATCGGTTGCGGCGCCTGCGTGAAGGCCTGTAGTCACCACGCGGTAGGCTGCCTGGCGCTGAAGAACGGCAAAGCGGTCAAAGAAGAGTCCGCCTGTATCGGCTGCGGCGAGTGCGTGCTGGCCTGTCCGACGCTGGCCTGGCAACGTAAGCCGGATCAGCTCTGGCAAGTCCGTCTGGGCGGACGCACCAGTAAAAAGACGCCGCGCGTCGGCAAGCTCTTCCTCAACTGGGTGACTGAAGATGTGATAAAGCAGGTGATCGTTAACCTGTATGAATTTGAAAAAGAGATGCTCGGCGGAAAACCGATCTATCTACATATGGGCCATCTGATCGACAAAGGCGGCTATCTGCGTTTTAAAGAACGGGTACTGCGCGGCGTTCAGCTCAATCCGGAAGCGATGGTCGCCGAACGCATTTACTGGGCCGAAGACGAATCCGTCGCGCGGATGCATCTCAAACCCGCCGGGCACTAGTCAACCACGCCATGGCCGCAGCCCGCCCACAGGCTGCGGCACGCTAAACCACATGACCAGCGCCGCGACAAGCAGTATGACCCCTCCGGCCAGCGCCAGCGTTGACCAGCCTACCTGCCGCCATAACGCCGGCGCTTTGTTTCCACTGAGCTTCACCGCCAGAGCACGAAAAGTGTGTACCAGCAGCGCCAGCGAAGTAATCGTTAGCGAGGTTCCCGCCGCCATTGCCAGTACCGACGCCATTCCCCAGCTAAAAACGCCAATCACTTTACTGAATAACAGCACCATTATCGCTCCGGAACAGGGCCGCATCCCCATAGACAGTACGATCATGAGTCGCGCGCGCCAGTCATCGCCGCTATGCAATTGTTCCTGCGTCGGTAGATGCTGATGTCCGCAGCCGCATTTTTCATGGTGAACATGGCGCGGCGTAAAAGCGATAAAGACAGGTTTACGTAGCAGCGCGCGTAACCTTTTTATGGCCCGCCAGCACAGCAAGATGCCCAGCCCGCCAACTAACGCATAGCTCCCCTTTTCCAGCCAGAAACCGCTCAGATGGAGCTGCCTGGCCGGAAGTTGCAATACGGTCAGCACGCCCACCACCAACCCGATAGCCACGACCCCCTGCAATAACGCGGCGGCGAGGGTTAACACGATACTTGATTTCAGCTTCGAAGGATGCGTCGCCAGCCATGTCGCGATCACCACTTTGCCGTGTCCCGGCCCCACGCATGAAGCACGCCATACATAAAACTCAGCAGAAGCAACGATCCGCCCGCCCGCTCAGGATGCGTCGCCACCGCATTAAGCAGCGCGCTCAACTGCTGATTCACGTCCCGCTGCCAAAGAGCGCTTTTCAGCATCACCTGCGGCCAGGCCTGCCATATCCACAGACCGCCAACCAGCATCAGCAGCAGGAATAACGCCAATGGCCACAGCGAGAGCCAGCGTCGCCCCGGAGTGCGTTGAGAAAAAATTACTGACATTGCAAGGTCACCGTTTGGGCAAACTGTTTACCTAAATCCATATCCTCCGGCGGCGCGTCCTCTTTATCCAGCGACTGGGCGAAACGTAGCGTCTCTTCGCCGGGCGCAGGAGTATAAACCTGAATCCGACACTTTTCGCGCAGCGGTTCCGGCATCGTGATATCGCTGTCCTGGTCATAATGCATATCGACATAATAAGAGGGATCAAACGTTGAAAAGGTATAAGTCTGGCCGCTTAACGGCTGCGGTTCAGCCAGCGGCAGCGTAAAGGTCAATACCGCCTGATGCGCGTCACGCGTCATACCGTATTCTGTCGGCCTGTTTTTAAACTTCACTTTCGCGCCATTGCGCCACACTTCTGTAAAGTAGTGCTGCCCAAGTACGTTAGCCATCACTTCCGCCGCCAACTTTTTCCATATTTCTGAACCCGGCGCCGCGTTTCCGGCGTCATACAGCAGATCGGCGGACGTCAGCGCGTCCATTGTCCAGCGCATTTTTAACGCCACAAATTGCTCATTTTCACTGACCACCTGCGTTTGCAGACGGATGAAGCTGTGCGGATGCGCCGCCGCCACGAAAGATAAAACGGCGAGAAATAGTATTAAGGCGCTGCGTTTCACTGGCTTCATCTGTTCCTCGCGATAAAAATTCTGTGACACTCCTCAGCATTCCTGGCCTAAAAGCACACTTATCACATTTTTCACATGCAAACTTTAGCTATCCTTACCAGATAAACTAACGGGAGACCTGACAGATGATGCCGACAATTGCCCCACCATCTGTACTTTCCGCTCCCCAGCGCCGCTGTCAGGTATTGCTGACGCTTTTCCAGCCGGAGCCAATTGCCACGGTGGAAATCTTCAGCGCGCTTAATGGCGTTGATGATGATACTGCCCGTGAGGATATCACTGACACAAGCCTGGAGATCCAGCGCTATCATCGCCTTGCCATCACAACATGCCAGAACGGTTGCTATCGGATCGAAGGTACAGCACTCGATCAGCGCCTTTGCCTTTTACACTGGCTCAGGCGCGGCCTGCGTTTATGCCCGACCTTCGTCACGCAACAGTTTACCCCGGCCTTAAAAAACGCGCTAAAGCAGCGCGGTATCGCGCGTCCGCTGTATGACGATATTAATCTGCACGCGCTCATCAATCTGTGCGCCCGCCGGTTGCAAAAACCATTTGAACATCGCGACGTGCAGTTCCTGCGTCTCTTTTTACAGTATTGTCTGCTACAACACCATGCCGGCATCACCCCGGAATTCAATCCTGTACAGCAGATTTGGGCGCAGTCGTGTGCGGAATATCCACTCGCCCAGGAAATTGGTCGTCACTGGCAGCGCCACGTGATGCAGGCCGCACCGCTCAATGAAGCGCTGTTTATGGCGTTACTGTTTTCAATGATTCGCCTCCCCGACCCGATTCGCGACACGCATCAACGGGCGCAGCAACTGCGACTGGAGGTGGCGCGGCTGGTGCTGCGCTTTCGAGAAAAAGGGAACGTACGCTTCAGCGACGAACAAGGGCTTAACGATCAGCTGTATGTCCATCTCGCCCAGGCGCTGAACCGAAGTTTATTCACGATTGGCATCGATAATACGCTTCCGGAAGAGTTCAACCGTCTTTATCCGCGTCTGGTTCGCACCACACGTGAGGCGCTCGCCGGGTTTGAAGCCGAATATGGTATCCACTTTTCCGAGGAAGAGACGGGGCTGGTGGCAGTGATTTTCGGCGCCTGGCTGATGCAGGATAACGATTTGCATGAGAGACAGATCGTATTGTTAGCGGATAAAAATGATGCGCTGGAGACGCATATTGAGCAGCAACTGCGTGAACTGACCCTATTGCCGCTGAATATCAGACGGATATCGCTCCAGGCGTTTCAAAAAGAGGGATGCCCGCGCGGCGTAGCGCTGATTGTTACCCCTTACGCCACGCCGCTACCGCTCTTCTCACCGCCATTAATTCATGCGGATCGCGCCCTCACAGAGCACCAACAGCAGCAGATCCGCAAGATCCTGGAATCATGACGCGGCAACCACTTTGGGCCGAAGGAAGATAGCGGGCAATGCCACCAGCGCCATAATCCAGAATACGCCGCCGCCCAGATGTTGATACAGAAAACCGGCAAATACCGTCATAATCGCGATACTGCCGCCCATCGCCACAGCGGAATAGACGGCCTGCAAACGAATCACCTCGCTTCCCTGACGCGCAGCGATATAGCGCATAGCGGCCAGATGGCAAACGGTAAACGTGCCACAGTGCAGGATTTGTATCACAATCAGCCACGGCAACGCCGTACTCCAGCCCATCAGTCCCCAGCGTACCACGCCGCACACAGCAGAAAGCAACAGCAAGTCGCGGGCGCTAAACCGGCGGAATAGCTTTTTACTCAGGGCAAAAATGATCACTTCCGCCACCACGCCCAACGACCATAAATAGCCGACCGCCGATGCTGAATAGCCAGCCCCCTGCCAGTAGATGGCGCTAAAACCGTAGTAGGCGGCGTGCGCCCCTTGCAGCAAACAGACGCAGGCGAGAAAACGCCAACTTTGTGCCACCAGCGTACGCCAGGCGGGCCAGCCTGCGCTCTCCTGCTGACGGCTTTCCCCTTGCGGCGGCACGCTGGGACGTAACAACATACCCAGCAACATCGAGGCGACGCCGAGCGTCAGTAGCGCCAGAATCGCCTGGTAATCGTATAAACTCACCAGCTTACCGGTCAGCGCCGACCCTATCACGAAGGCGATGGACCCCCACAGCCGCACCCGACCATAGTCCAGGGTAATTTGCTTTTGCCAGGTATTGGCCAGCGCATCGGTCAGCGGCACCAGTGGTGAAAAGAAGAGGTTAAACCCAACCATCACCACCATTAGCCACGCGACATGCGTTCCTGCCCAAAATGCCAGCGCAAATACCAGCGTCAGCAATGCCAGGACGCGCAGCGCGGAGATCAACCGCGAAGGATCGCTTACGCGAGGCGCAATGAGCAGACTACCGAGAAAACGCGCGACCAGACCCACGCCCAGCAGAAGACCGATGGTTTCCGGCGTTAGCCCAAGACCTTTGAGCCAGACGCTCCAGAAGGGCAGAAAAATACCGTAACTAAAGAAGTAGGTGAAATAACTGAGCGCCAGCCAGCGCGTGGAATGCAATGCCATGATTCCCTCCCGTTTGGAGGCGATAGTCTGGCGGTAAACGGTTGCGCTGGCAAGGGTAACAGGCGGAGGGAGAAGTTCAAACGGCAACGCCGCCGGATAATGACTTCCGGCGGCGTCACGTTATGGCGCATAAGTAATGCCCGACAGACGCAGCGCCATCGGGCCATTTACACAACACAAACGCTTACGCGTAAACCGGGAAGCGGGCGCAGATATCCAGCACTTTCGCTTTCACGCGTTCAATGGTGGCTTCATCATTGATGTTGTCCAGCACGTCACACATCCAGCCAGCCAGCTCTTTCACTTCCGCTTCTTTGAAGCCGCGACGAGTAACCGCCGGAGAACCAATACGGATACCGGAGGTCACGAACGGGCTCTTCGGATCGTTCGGCACGCTGTTTTTGTTCACGGTGATGTTAGCACGGCCCAGCGCGGCGTCAGCTTCTTTACCGGTCAGGTTTTTATCCACCAGGTCCAGCAGGAACAGGTGGTTCTCAGTGCCGCCAGACACCACTTTGTAGCCGCGGTTCAGGAACACTTCCACCATCGCTTTGGCGTTTTTCGCCACCTGCTGCTGGTAAACTTTGAACTCCGGCTCCATCGCTTCTTTCAGCGCTACCGCTTTACCCGCGATCACGTGCATCAGCGGGCCGCCCTGCGCGCTTGGGAAGACGGCGGAGTTCAGTTTTTTGTACAGCTCTTCGTCGCCGCCTTTCGCCAGGATCAGGCCGCCGCGCGGACCCGCCAGGGTTTTGTGGGTGGTGGTGGTGACAACGTGAGCGTGCGGAACCGGGTTCGGGTAAACGCCTGCGGCAATCAGGCCCGCCACGTGCGCCATGTCGACAAACAGGTATGCGCCGATGCTGTCAGCGATTTCACGCATTTTTGCCCAGTCAACCACACCGGAGTAGGCAGAGAAGCCACCGATAATCATCTTCGGCTTGTGCTCTTTGGCCAGCTTCGCCATCTCGTCATAGTCAATTTTACCGGACTCATCGATACCGTAAGGTACGATGTTGTACAGTTTACCGGAGAAGTTAACCGGGGAGCCGTGAGTCAGGTGGCCGCCCTGCGCCAGGTTCATACCCAGAACGGTATCGCCCGGCTGCAGCAGCGCGGTGTAAACAGCGAAGTTAGCCTGAGAACCGGAGTGCGGCTGCACGTTAGCGTAGTCGGCGCCGAACAGTTCTTTCGCGCGGTCGATAGCCAGCTGCTCTACGACATCAACGTATTCGCAACCGCCGTAGTAGCGCTTGCCCGGATATCCTTCAGCGTATTTGTTGGTCAGCTGAGACCCCTGCGCCTGCATCACGCGCGGGCTGGTGTAGTTTTCGGAGGCGATCAGTTCGATGTGCTCTTCCTGACGTACTTTTTCCTGCTCCATAGCCTGCCACAATTCGGCATCATAATCGGCAATGTTCATTTCACGCTTTAACATCCGCATCTCCTGACTCAGCTAACAATAAAATTTGTGCCTGAAAAGGCAGTCCGTGGGACTTCGGCCAACAGTATAACCGAATCATTCTTCGATAACAGGTCTTGACAAAGGTTTTTACGCAAACGATTACCTATGCGTCAGATAAGGGTTTCCTGAACGAGAGCCTGACGAATTTCAACGGATTTCTTTTCAGCTTTGTGATGCAGATTTTTCACGTTGTTACCTCCATAACGTAAAGCAGAGAAGATCCATTTACAATGCAAGGGTATTTTTATAAGATGCATTTGATATACATTATTAGATTTTCACATAAAGGAAGCACGTATGCTTGACGCACAAACCATCGCTACAGTAAAGGCCACCATTCCCCTGCTGGTTGAAACAGGACCGAAACTGACCGCCCACTTCTACGACCGTATGTTTACGCATAACCCGGAGCTCAAAGAAATCTTCAATATGAGCAACCAGCGTAACGGTGATCAGCGCGAAGCCCTGTTTAATGCTATCGCGGCCTACGCCAGCAATATCGAAAATTTACCGGCGTTGCTGCCGGCGGTAGAAAAAATCGCGCAGAAGCACACCAGCTTCCAGATTAAGCCGGAGCAGTACAACATCGTCGGGACGCATCTGCTGGCGACGCTGGATGAAATGTTCAACCCGGGCCAGGAAGTGCTGGACGCATGGGGTAAAGCCTATGGCGTACTGGCTAACGTCTTTATTCATCGGGAAGCCGAGATTTATCACGAGAACGCCAGCAAAGACGGCGGCTGGGAAGGCACGCGCCCCTTCCGCATCGTTGCGAAAACCCCGCGTAGCGCACTGATCACCAGCTTTGAGTTTGAACCGGTCGACGGCGGTACGGTGGCGGAATACCGTCCCGGGCAGTATCTGGGCGTCTGGCTGAAGCCGGAAGGTTTTGCGCATCAGGAGATCCGCCAATATTCACTGACCCGTAAACCCGATGGCAAAGGGTACCGTATTGCCGTGAAGCGTGAAGACGGCGGCCAGGTATCAAACTGGTTACACCATCACGCCAACGTAGGCGATGTGGTGCATCTGGCTGCGCCGGCAGGTGACTTCTTTATGAATGTCGCCGCTGATACCCCCGTTTCGCTGATTTCCGCTGGCGTCGGCCAGACGCCGATGTTGGCGATGCTCGATACGCTGGCGAAAGAACAGCATACCGCGCAGGTGAACTGGTTCCACGCGGCGGAGAACGGCGACGTCCATGCGTTTGCCGACGAAGTGAGCGAGCTGGGCCGTACACTGCCGCGTTTCACTGCCCATACCTGGTACCGCGAGCCAACCGAGGCCGATCGCGCCCAACGCGTCTTTGACAGCGAAGGGCTGATGGATTTAAGCAAACTGGAAGCCGCGATCAGCGATCCGGCAATGCAGTTCTATCTTTGCGGCCCGGTAGGCTTTATGCAGTTTGCCGCAAAACAACTGGTTTCACTTGGCGTGAATAACGAAAACATTCATTACGAATGCTTCGGCCCGCATAAAGTGCTGTAATTGCAAGAAATCCGCTGAAAAAACGGGCGTTATCGTTAAGGCGAACGCCCGTTTTCCTCCCCGTTCTCCTGCTTATTGCGCTGCTTTTTATGCCTTTCTTTTACAAAAAAGGGGAATAAAAAAGTCTGTGCAAATCGTGTTATTATTAACGTTTGACTTAGCTCGTTAGGGCATCTTTTTATGCAGCAACCTGTTGTACGCATTGGAGAGTGGCTGGTTACACCTTCTGTTAATCAGATCAGTCGTCAGGGACGCCAGATTACTCTTGAACCACGGCTGATCGATCTTCTGATGTATTTTGCGCATCATCCGGATGAAGTGTTAAGCCGGGATAACATTATTGATCATGTCTGGATGCGCACCATCGTGACCAACCATGTTGTCACCCAAAGCATTTCTGAACTACGCAAATCATTAAGAGATGGCGGAGACAGCAATGCTGAATACATCGTTACCGTACCTAAACGCGGCTATAAGCTGACGGCGCCGGTTATCTGGTGCGAAGAAAATAGCGATGAGATCGATAATTTATCAACGTCGCCGCCGCCGCCGATCGCAGCGACGAATGCAGAACCGACAGAGGGGGTTCCTGCCGCTGCGCCTGTGCCGCCCGCCTCTTTGCAAACGCCGACTAAAAAGGCGAAAAAGCCGCGTATCGCCGCTTTCTGGACGTGGGTGATGTTCCTGCTCTCGCTGGCGACGCTGGTGGTGTTTATCGTGATGTCGGTGGTAGATCATAATGCCGCGGTAACAAAAACGCGGTTATTACTTAACCCACGAGATATAGATGTTCGTTTTGAAGGCGGCAATTCCTGTAATAACTGGGTCTCGCAGGAGTCCTACGCCATCGGTCTGGGCGGCTTAATCACCGACCTGCTGAACACCTACTCGACCTTTATGGTGCACGATAAAACCAATTACCGGGTCAATGAGCCAAGCAACTCCGGTAAGACGTTAACCATTCAGTTTGTCAATCAGCGCCACTATCGGGCGCAGCAGTGCTTTATGTCTGTGGTGCTCATTGATAACGCCGATGGTTCAACCATGCTGGATAAGCGTTATTTCGTCACCAATACTAACCAGTTGTCCATCCAGGATGATCTGTTTAATAGCCTGTCTTTCGTTTTAACACAGCCCTGGCCTAATCGTATGCGAGAACAACTGGCCCTGTTCAGAACGCCGCAAAATACCGCGCTGATGCGTTTTTATGAGGCGCGCCAGCTTATTCTGAGCGGCGATGCGCAGGCGCTAAGTAAAGCCGGCGATATTCTGAATGGCATTATTAAGGAAACGCCTGATTTCAACTATGCCTATGAATATAAAGTGCTGGTAGATGTATTACGGCAATCACAACAGCCGTTTGATAAAGAACAAGTGGCTGCGCTGAACGAAGAGTTTAAAAAAATAGATCAAATTCCGGGCGTTGAGAAAACGTCTGTTTATTATAAAATCAAGACCGTTGATCTTTTGGGCAAAGGTGATATCGATGCAGCGTATGAGGAAATCAATAAAAGCATCGAGCTTGAAATGTCGTGGTTTAACTATGTCCTGTTGGGGAAAGTTTACGAAATGAAAGGTGAGAATCGTCTGGCCGCTGATGCCTATCTGACCGCCTTTAATTTACGTCCAGGTGAAAATACGCTGTACTGGATCGAGAACGGCGTATTTCAGACATCCGTTCAGAAAATTGTCCCTTATCTGAATAGTTTTCTGGCAGAAGATTAAATTTAACGCTGAACCATGACAAATAAAAGCGAAAAGATATTAAATTTTTCGCTTTTATTTTGTGAAAAATATGTTGCAAAAAATAGCTTATGTTAATTTTGGCAACATATTCATCGCAAAGAAATGTAAATGTAACCCTTTGTAATTAAACAATATTTATCCTTTCATGATATTTATATGTTAATTCAAAAAAATCAATCTATCAGTTTTTTCATGTTTGTGTTTATTTCACTTTTTCTTTAGGACTTATCTCAACCCATTCGTTAATCTTGTCGACAGTTGAACGGGCACGCAGCATATATGAAGCATAAGCCCGGTTCTTAAAAATACAGCTCAGGAGAAATGAACATGAGTTCTGTCAAAAAGATCGGGCTATTTGCCTGTACTGGCGTCGTTGCCGGTAATATGATGGGGAGCGGGATTGCATTATTACCCGCCAACCTTGCCAGTATTGGTGGCATTGCCATCTGGGGCTGGGTAATTTCTATTATTGGGGCAATGTCGCTGGCTTATGTTTATGCGAGGCTGGCAACCAAAAACCCGCAACAGGGTGGCCCTATCGCTTATGCTGGGGAAATATCTCCGGCGTTTGGTTTCCAGACCGGCGTTCTTTATTATCACGCAAACTGGATTGGTAACTTAGCCATCGGTATTACCGCGGTTTCTTATCTTTCTACGTTCTTCCCGGCATTAAATAATCCAATACCGGCAGGTATTGCCTGTATTGCTATCGTCTGGCTGTTCACCTTTATTAATATGCTGGGCGGGGCCTGGGTCAGCCGCTTGACAACGATTGGCCTGTTTCTGGTGCTGATCCCGGTAGTCTTGACCGCAGTCGCCGGCTGGCATTGGTTCGCTATCGCGACCTATCACGCGAACTGGAACACGTCTACGACGACCGACTCTCACGCCATTGTTAAAAGTATTCTGCTCTGCCTGTGGGCGTTCGTTGGCGTTGAGTCTGCCGCCGTCAGCACCGGCATGGTGAAAAACCCGAAACGCACCGTACCGCTGGCAACCATGCTGGGTACCGCGCTGGCAGGCATCATCTATATCGCCGCGACTCAGGTTATCGCCGGGATGTTCCCAGCTTCCGTTATGGCCTCTTCCGGCGCGCCGTTCGCTATCAGTACCTCCACGATTCTGGGTGGCTGGGCTGCGCCGCTGGTTTCCGCCTTTACCGCTTTCGCCTGCCTGACGTCTCTGGGCTCCTGGATGATGCTGGTCGGCCAGGCTGGGGTTCGCGCCGCCAACGACGGCAACTTCCCGAAAATTTACGGTGAAATGGATAAAAACGGTATTCCGAAAAAAGGTCTGCTGTTGGCTGCGGTGAAAATGACGGCGCTGATGATTCTGATCACCATCATGAACTCCAGCGGCGGTAAAGCGTCCGACCTGTTCGGCGAACTGACCGGGATTGCCGTACTGCTTACCATGCTGCCGTACTTCTACTCTTGTGTTGACCTGATTCGTTTCGAAGGGTTCAACATCCGTAACTCGGTAAGCCTGATTTGTTCTGTACTGGGCTGCGCATTTTGCTTCATCGCACTGATGGGCGCCAGCTCCTTCGAACTCTCCGGCACCTTTATCGTCAGTCTGATCATCCTGATGTTCTACGGTCGCAAAATGCACCAGCGCCAGAACAACGACAGCGACAACAATACGGCTGAAGCGCTTTAACCGCTAACTCCTTTTTCTCAAAGCCCCTTTCGTCACCTGCTATAGCGTAGCGGGAGGGGCCCACTTTACCAGGAACAAGACTATGAACGTTATTGCTATCATGAACCACATGGGCGTCTACTTTAAAGAAGAGCCTATTCGTGAACTGCATCGTGCACTGGAAGGTTTAAATTTCCGTATCGTCTATCCAAACGACCGAGAAGACCTGCTGAAGCTGATTGAAAATAACTCCCGCCTTTGCGGCGTCATTTTCGACTGGGATAAATATAACCTTGAGCTTTGCGAAGAGATTAGCAAGCTGAACGAGTATATGCCGCTGTATGCCTTCGCCAACAGCTACTCTACGCTGGACGTCAGCCTCAACGATCTGAGAATGCAGGTTCGCTTCTTTGAATATGCTTTAGGCGCCGCAGCCGATATCGCGGCGAAAATTCGCCAGAATACCGATGAATACATCGACAATATTCTGCCGCCGCTGACAAAAGCACTGTTCAAATATGTGCGCGAAGGGAAATACACTTTCTGTACGCCTGGCCACATGGGCGGTACTGCTTTCCAGAAAAGCCCCGTCGGCAGCATCTTTTATGATTTCTTCGGCCCGAACACGATGAAATCCGATATTTCGATTTCCGTTTCCGAACTGGGTTCGCTGCTGGACCACTCCGGCCCGCATAAAGAAGCGGAAGAGTATATCGCCCGCGTCTTTAACGCCGAACGTAGCTACATGGTGACGAACGGCACCTCTACGGCGAACAAAATCGTCGGTATGTACTCCGCGCCGGCAGGCAGCACGGTACTGATTGACCGTAACTGCCATAAATCGCTGACCCATCTGATGATGATGAGCGACATTACGCCGATTTATTTCCGCCCAACCCGTAACGCCTACGGTATTCTTGGCGGTATTCCGCAAAGCGAGTTCCAGCACGCCACTATCGCTAAACGGGTAAAAGAGACGCCTAACGCCACCTGGCCGGTCCATGCTGTTATTACTAACTCAACCTATGACGGTCTGTTGTATAACACTGACTACATCAAGAAAACTCTGGATGTGAAGTCCATTCATTTTGACTCCGCCTGGGTGCCTTACACCAATTTCTCCCCTATTTATCAGGGTAAATGCGGTATGAGCGGCGACCGTGTAGAAGGCAAAATCATTTATGAAACCCAGTCCACGCATAAACTGCTGGCGGCGTTTTCACAGGCATCCATGATTCATGTTAAAGGCGACATTAACGAAGAAACCTTTAACGAAGCCTACATGATGCATACCACCACTTCTCCGCACTACGGTATCGTAGCGTCTACTGAAACCGCAGCGGCGATGATGAAAGGTAATGCGGGTAAACGCCTGATTAACGGCTCTATTGAACGTGCGATTAAATTCCGTAAAGAAATTAAACGCCTGAAAAGCGAATCTGACGGCTGGTTCTTTGACGTATGGCAGCCGGAACATATCGATGGAGCTGAGTGCTGGCCGCTGCGTTCAGATAGCGCATGGCATGGCTTCAAAAATATCGATAACGAACACATGTACCTCGACCCGATCAAAGTCACTATCCTGACGCCGGGGATGAAGAAAGACGGTACGATGGATGAATTCGGTATTCCGGCAAGTCTGGTCGCCAAATATCTCGATGAACGCGGCATCATCGTAGAAAAAACCGGTCCATACAACCTGCTGTTCCTGTTCAGCATTGGTATCGACAAAACCAAAGCTCTGAGCCTGCTGCGCGCGCTCACTGAATTTAAACGCGCCTTTGACCTGAACCTGCGCGTCAAAAACATTCTGCCGGCACTGTATCGCGAAGCGCCTGAGTTTTATGAAAATATGCGCATCCAGGAACTGGCGCAGAATATTCATAAACTGGTCGAACATCATAATCTGCCGGACTTAATGTACCGTGCGTTTGAAGTGCTGCCGAAAATGGTGATGACGCCGTATACTGCGTTCCAGAAAGAGCTGCATGGCGAAACGGAAGAGGTGTATCTTGAAGAGATGGTTGGACGCGTCAACGCCAACATGATCCTTCCTTACCCTCCGGGAGTGCCGCTGGTGATGCCTGGTGAAATGATCACCGAGGAAAGCCGTCCGGTACTGGAATTCCTGCAAATGCTGTGCGAAATCGGCGCTCACTATCCGGGCTTCGAAACCGATATCCACGGCGCCTATCGTCAGGCTGACGGACGTTACACCGTTAAGGTGCTGAAAGAAAATACGAAATAAGTACCAAAGGGAAGTGGCTTGCCACTTCCCTTTTTTCACGCAGCAAGGAGACTTTATGAAAACACCCTCACAACCGCGCGCGATTTTTTACATCGTGGCGATTCAAATTTGGGAATACTTCAGCTTTTACGGCATGCGTGCCTTACTCATCCTTTATCTTACCCACCAGCTTGGTTTTAATGACAGCCACGCGATCAACCTCTTCAGCGCCTACGCCTCTTTAGTTTACGTTACCCCTATTCTTGGCGGCTGGCTTGCCGACCGCCTGCTTGGCAACCGCGTGGCGGTTATCACCGGCGCCTTATTGATGACGCTGGGTCATGTGGTATTGGGCTTAGAATCTGATTCAACGCTGAGTTTATATGCGGCGCTGGCCATTATTATCTGCGGCTACGGCTTGTTTAAATCCAATATTAGCTGTCTGCTGGGCGAACTTTACGCCCCTGATGACAACCGCCGCGACGGGGGATTCTCGCTGCTCTACGCCGCCGGGAATATTGGATCGATAGCCGCGCCGATCGCCTGTGGTCTGGCGGCGCAGTGGTATGGCTGGCATGTCGGCTTTGCGCTGGCGGGCGTCGGAATGTTCATCGGCCTGCTCATCTTTTTAAGCGGTCATCGCCACTTTCAGCAGACGCGCGGTGTTAATCGCCCCGCGCTGCGGGCGGTTAAATTCGCCCTTCCAACCTGGGGTTGGCTGGTATTAATGCTGTGTATCGCGCCGGTATTCTTCACCCTCCTGCTGGAAAATAACTGGTCTGGCTATGTGCTGGCCATTGTCTGCGTCTTCGCGGCGCAACTTATCGCCCGTATTATGGTTAAATTTCCCGAACACCGTCGCGCCTTGTGGCAAATCGTTCTGTTAATGATCACCGGCACTCTCTTTTGGGTTCTGGCGCAGCAGGGCGGAAGTTCGATCAGTTTATTCATCGACCGTTTTGTCAACCGCCACTGGCTGAATATGACCGTCCCCACCGCATTGTTCCAGTCGGTCAATGCGATTGCGGTGATGGCGGCGGGCGTGGTGCTGGCGTGGCTGAGCAGCCCGAAAGAGAGCGCCCGCTCGGTGCTGCGCGTCTGGCTTAAATTTGCCGTGGGGCTGATATTAATGGGCGGCGGTTTTATGCTGCTGGCGCTAAACGCGCATCAGGCCCGGTTAGATGGGCAGGCATCAATGGGAATGATGATCGCAGGGCTGGCGCTGATGGGCTTTGCGGAGCTGTTTATTGATCCGGTCGCGATGGCGCAAATTACCCGCCTCAATCTGCCTGGCGTCACGGGCGTACTGACCGGTATTTATATGCTGGCGACCGGCGCGATCGCTAACTGGCTGGCTGGCGTCGTCGCGCAACAAACCACGGAATCGCAAATTAGTGATACGGCGGTAGCCGCCTACGGACACTTTTTCTCGCAAATGAGCGAGTGGACACTAAGTTGCGTGGCGCTGATCGTCGCCATTGTCGGCCTGAGATGGATTTGCACCCGGACTACATCGGCGCTACCGCAGGGCGATTAAACGGTGGTTCGCTGCCCACAAGGAGGAGACGGGCAGCGAATCGGCACATCAGATAGCCGCGTCGTCTTCTTCGCCAGTACGGATACGAATAACGCGGGCGACATCAAAGACAAAGATCTTACCGTCGCCGATTTTCCCCGTCTGCGCGGTACGAATGATGGTATCAACACAGGTATCCACGATGTCGTCAGGCACAACGATTTCAATTTTTACCTTCGGCAGAAAATCCACCATATATTCCGCGCCGCGATACAGCTCGGTGTGGCCTTTTTGACGGCCAAAGCCTTTGACTTCAGTGACCGTCATACCGGTAATACCTACCTCGGCCAGCGCTTCACGGACATCGTCCAGCTTGAAGGGTTTAATAATCGCATCAATCTTTTTCATGCTATTCCTTGAAAAGGTCGCCTGTGTTTTGATCGGTTAAACGTAACATATTTCGCGCTACTTTACGGCATGAAAACTACTCTTTGAAATCATTCGCATCCAGTTCGTGACGGGAGAGTAGCTTATAGAATTCCGTGCGGTTGCGCCCCGCCATCCTTGCCGCGTGCGTCACGTTACCTTTGGTAATTTGCAGTAACTTGCGCAGATAGTTCAGTTCAAATTGGTTTCGCGCTTCGGCAAAAGTTGGCAGCGCGGTGTTTTCGCCTTCCAGCGCCTGCTCGACCAATGCATCGCTGATCACCGGCGAAGAGGTTAACGCCACACATTGTTCAATGACGTTGACCAGTTGGCGCACGTTGCCCGGCCAGCTTGCCGTCATCAGCCGTTTCATTGCATCAGTAGAAAAGGCGCGAACAAACGGTTTATGCCGCTGTGCCGACTGTCTGAGCAGATGATTAGCCAGCAGCGGAATATCCTCGGTACGCTCCGCCAGCGCCGGAATTTTCAGGCTCACGACATTCAGCCGGTAGTACAAATCTTCACGAAATTCGCCCCGCGCCATCGCCTTCGGCAGATCGCGGTGCGTCGCGGAAATAATTCGCACGTCGATATCAATATCGCGATTGCTGCCCAGCGGCCTGACTTTGCGCTCCTGTAACACCCGCAGCAGCTTCACCTGTAACGGCGCGGGCATATCGCCAATTTCATCCAGAAACAGCGTGCCGCCTTCCGCCGCCTGGAACAACCCTTCACGATTGCTCACTGCGCCGGTAAAGGCGCCGCGCGCATGGCCGAATAATTCGGACTCCAGCAACTGTTCCGGTAACGCGCCGCAGTTGATGGCGACAAACGGCTTGTTATTGCGCGGGCTGGCATTATGAATCGCCTGTGCGAAAATCTCTTTCCCGGTGCCGCTTTGTCCGTTAATCAATACGCTGACATCCGACTGCGCGACCATGCGCGCCTGTTCAAGCAGTCGCAGCATCAGCGGGCTACGGGTAACGATAGCGTTGCGCCAGCTATCGTCCGTCGCGGGAGCGGACTGCTCCAGCGCTTCATCTATCGCTTTATATAACGCGTCTCTGTCGATCGGCTTCGTCAAAAAGCTGAATACGCCCTTCTGGGTAGCGGCCACCGCATCCGGAATAGAACCATGCGCCGTCAGAATAATAACCGGCATTCCCGGCTGTACTTTCTGAATTTCTGTGAACAGTTGCATACCATCCATTTCGTCCATGCGCAGGTCGCTTATTACCAGATCCACTTTTTCCCGATGCAGTACCCGTAGTCCTTCCTGGCCGCTCTCTGCGGTCACGACGCTGTATCCTTCACTGGTCAGGCGCATACCGAGCAATTTCAGTAATCCGGGATCGTCATCGACCAGCAGCAGGTGCGCCGGTTTACGGCTTATCATGGCGTTACCTCATCTTGTGACGGCGACGGCGCCGCGCCATCTTCAGACGTCGCGGGTTTGTCATTCGTATGCGGCGTATCGGCGTTGTAATTCCCTGCCGGTTTTCGTGTCGAAAGCTGGCGCTCAATGTCGGTTAAACTCTCCAGCTTACGGGTAGTAAGATCGAGCTGCGTTTGCAAGGCCTGTTGCTGCTGGCGCAACGCATCCAGCTCACTATCTGACGTTTGCTGGAGTTTGCTATAACGCTGACGTTCGGCAGAAAGCGCTAATTGCAGCGCCTGACCGTCATGCCAGATTTGGTAGACGGGCCGTACCTGAGCCGGTATTTGCGCGCTTAACGCCTCCAGACGGGTCACTATGGCGCGCCGCTCCGGCGGCGTAATTTTTGCATCCGCCAGTAAAATCCCGCGCCTGAAGGCATTCTGCCAGTTATCATCCGTCAACGCGCGCGCCTCTGCGCGCGACTGAACCGGCATCAGACGATCGGCGCAGTCAATCGTGCGTAGCCAGTACAGCGGATTCGTCTCCACCGCCTGCCCGCGTAGCGACCAGATATCCGCGCACGCCGTCGGGAGATAATCCGCCAGTTGATAATGGGGGAGCGTGTCCTGCGCTGCGCTACCGGGCAGTTGCTGTGAAGCATGGGGAACACATGCGGTCAGCGCCAGACACGATATGCCCACCGGTATTCCCCATCGCAAAAGGCATCGTTTAATAGTTTGGACGAAAACGTGTGACATACGCACCAGGCTTAAATTCATATTAGTGTTTGTCAGATGCAGGCAATGGCAGCGAGATGCGAAAACAAACTTCCTGCGCTTTGTCATCCACCAGCTGGATCTCTCCCTGCATTCGACGAATACAATCTCTGGCGATACTCAGCCCTAACCCACTGCCTTTTACCGCCCCTTTTCGCTGGTGGCTTCCCTGGAAAAAAGGCTCAAAAATCATTTCTCTTTCGGTTTGCGGAATCGGTTCGCCGCTATTAACCACATCGATATAAACCGTGGAGCCCTGAGAGCGACTACGGATACAAATGTTACCGGATTCAGCGCCATAGTGCACAGCGTTGGAATAGAGATTATCCAGCACGCTCATCAGCAACATGGGCTCTGCTATGCAGCGTTCGGCCTCCAGGTCGACATCGGTATGCATCATTTTAGCGCGGGCAGGCAAACTGTGGGCGGAAACCACCATATCCACAAGCGGCGCGATATCGACCGCTTCCAGCTCTGTGGCACTGTCTACCAGTTTCCGGTTGTAATCAAGCAATTGCTCAATCAATTTTTGTAAATTACGACTGCTGTCATCCAGAATATCGACCACCTCTTTTTGCTCCGGCGTCAGCGGCCCAACCACCTGATCGGCCAGCAGCTCTGTCCCCTCGCGCATACTGGCCAGCGGAGTTTTCAGCTCATGGGACAAGTGACGTAGAAACTGATGGCGTTGGGATTCCAGCCACGCCAGACGCTCACTCAGCCAGATAATGCGCTGCCCCACCGATCGTAATTCACGCGGACCGGTAAAGGTGACGGTATTCCCCAAAGAACGGCCTTCGCCCAGGCGATTAATCATCCGTTCAATTCCTTTCACCGGCCCGATAATCATGCGGGTAAAAAGTAGCACCATCGCCAGGCTCACCAGAAATAGCACCAGCGCCTGCCAGCCGAAAAATTGTCCGCGCTCGGCGATTTCTTGTTGTAACTGCTGCCCGCGCGAGTAAACCACAGTACGCGTCGCCTGCACCATTTCCGTATTCGCGTTGGCAAAGGCCTCCAGACGCGCGGCCGCTGCCGCTTCCGGGCCGCTATCTTTACACTGCAATTGCGCCAGCGCGTTTAAATCCTGGCGTAACGCCTGATACAACTTATCATCCGGCAAGACGCCGGCATGGGCATCCAGCATATCGCTATAGCGCTTACGCTGGCTTTGATACACTTTTGCCAGCGTCGGATCGTCAAGCACGCAATACTGTCGGTAGCTTCGCTCCATCTCCAGCGCGACGTTGGTCATCGCCTCGCTGCGCCGGGCGTCAATAAGCGTGCTGCGGTTAGTCACCGCAGCCTGATCGCTTAACGCGTTAAGGCTTTGCCACGCCTGCCAGGCCAGAACCAGCAACGGCAGCAGGATCAGCAAAAAGGCCAGCATGACCAATTGTCGTAAAGAACGGGGGAAAACAGACCAGCGCTTCAACGTGTCGCTCACATAAAAAGAAGAATAAAAAAGATGCTAACCGAGGGGAGCGTCAGATACAACAAAGCCGGGCTAAACCCGGCTTTGTTATGGAATAAGGCGGTGCCTAACTCGACGTTTCGCCCGGAGGTTGATAAAGCTACGCTATTATCAGAAGTTAGACGGCAGGCACCTTGTTGTGCGTCATTCGAAGTTTATGTAGCGCGTCCCTAAGGGGCTGACATAAGAAGGTGAATGAGCCACTGGTTACCATTATGCAGTAATTGTGCCAACATTCAAAAGACTTTGTTAACACAATGATAGATATGAAAAATATCGTTATTCATGCTAAAAATGGCTCTGTCTGTTTTTTGTCCTTTCTGTCGTCAATCAGCAACACCTGCAACACCTAAAAATAAAATCATTTAAAATCAAATAGTTAAATGTCTCTTTTTGGCGACAACCTATCCCCACTCATGTCGGGATTTCCCGACACTTTAATCTTGCGGCATAAGCGCTAGTTTATTGCCGGATGGCGGCGTAAACGCCTTATCCGCCCTACCGCTTGACGTTCAAGACGGTAGCTACAACCGCGCTTCCCCGTGGGCCTGATAAGCGCCGTCTACAAAAAAGCCCCTCGTGAAGAGGGGCTTAATGGCTATCGGGCTAATTAACCAAGCTGCTTACGCGCATTACGGAAGATACGCATCCACGGGCTATCCTCGCCCCAGTTTTCCGGGTGCCAGGAGTTGGCGACGGTGCGGAATACGCGTTCCGGATGCGGCATCATAATCGTCACCCGACCGT
Source organism: Salmonella sp. K21076 (assembly GCF_039650795.1). NCBI lineage: Bacteria > Pseudomonadati > Pseudomonadota > Gammaproteobacteria > Enterobacterales > Enterobacteriaceae > Salmonella > Salmonella sp. K21076. The sequence goes on along the minus strand of NZ_JBCLYA010000045.1, from coordinate 39,859 downwards.
TTTCGGTCGTCACCGCCGTGATGCCGTTCGGCGAACCGTTCGGGTTAGCCGGATAGGTTTCGGTCACCTTACCAAAGTTATCAACGTAGCGCAGAGCGACCAGGCCTTTGCTCTCAAGCGCGGCAAGATGCGCATCGTCACGCACCTCAACGCGCCCTTCCCCATGGGAAACCGCAATCGGCATCTGTGAGCCTACCATTCCTTGCAGCAGCAGCGATGGGCTTTGCGTCACTTCCACCAGGCTGAAGCGGGCTTCGAAGCGGTCAGAATGGTTACGTACAAAACGCGGCCACAGTTCGCTGCCCGGGATCAGCTCGCGCAGATTCGACATCATCTGGCAACCGTTGCACACGCCCAGCGCCAGCGTCTGCGGACGATGGAAGAAGGTTTCGAATTCGTCGCGCACCCGATGGTTAAACAGAATGGATTTCGCCCAGCCTTCGCCCGCCCCCAGCACGTCGCCGTAGGAAAAGCCGCCGCAAGCCACCAGCGCATGGAAGTTGCCCAGACCGATACGACCGCCCAGCAGGTCGCTCATATGGACGTCAATCGCGTCAAAGCCCGCACGATGGAACGCCGCCGCCATCTCCACGTGAGAGTTCACCCCCTGCTCGCGCAGTACAGCGACTTTCGGTCGTGCGCCTGTCGCAATGTACGGCGCGGCGATATCTTCATTAATATCAAACGACAGCTTCACGTTGAGGCCCGGATCGGCATCATTCGCTTTCGCCTCGTGTTCCTGGTCAGCACATTGCGGATTGTCGCGCAGACGCTGCATCTGCCAGGTGGTTTCCGCCCACCAGACACGCAGCGTAGTACGGCTTTCGCTGAATACCGTCCGATCATTAGCGGTAATCACAAAGCGATCGCCAGCCAGGGCCTGACCAAGGTAGTGGACGCAGTCAGCAAGACCGTACTGCGCCAACAGCGTTTCGACCGCGTCTCTGTCTTCAGCGCGTACCTGAATCACGCCGCCCAGCTCCTCGTTGAACAGTGCGGCCAGATGGTCATCGCCCAGCGCGGCGATATCGACCTGCACGCCGCAGTGGCCGGCAAAGGCCATCTCGGCCAGCGTCACCAGCAGACCGCCGTCGGAACGGTCGTGCCATGCCAGTAATTTACGCGCAGCAACCAGCACCTGCATGGCGTCATAGAAGCCTTTCAGTTGCGCAACGTCACGCACGTCCGCGGGTTTGTCGCCAAGCTGACGATAGACCTGCGCCAACGCCGTTGCGCCCAGCGCGTTGTGGCCCTTGCCAAGATCGATCAGCAGCAAGGCGTTATCTTCCGTTGACAGCTGCGGCGTAAGGGTGTGACGCACGTCTTCCACGCGGGCAAACGCGGAAATCACCAGCGACAGCGGCGAGGTCATTTCGCGCTGTTCGTTGCCTTCCTGCCAGCGGGTTTTCATCGACATCGAATCTTTACCCACCGGAATCGTCAGGCCAAGCTGCGGACAGAGTTCCTCTCCCACCGCTTTAACCGCGTCATACAAACCGGCATCTTCGCCAGGATGACCGGCTGCCGCCATCCAGTTAGCGGAAAGCTTAATGCGCTTGATATCGCCAATCTGCGTCGCGGCAATGTTAGTCAACGCTTCACCGACGGCCAGACGGGCGGAGGCGGCAAAGTCCAGCAGCGCCACCGGCGCGCGCTCGCCAATCGACATCGCTTCGCCGTAGTAGCTGTCGAGGCTAGCGGTAGTGACCGCGCAGTCAGCTACCGGGACCTGCCACGGGCCAACCATCTGGTCACGCGCCACCATACCGGTGACGGTACGGTCGCCAATAGTGACAAGGAAGGTTTTTTCCGCCACGGTCGGCAGATGCAGAACACGATTTACCGCGTCGGCAATCGTGATATCCGCGCGGTTCAGCGCATCGCCTTTCGCCTTCAATGTTTGCACATCGCGGGTCATTTTCGGTGTTTTGCCCAGCAGGACATCCAGCGGTAGATCGATCGGCTGATTGTCGAAATGGTTATCATGCAACGAGAGATGCTGTTCTTCGGTAGCGTCGCCAATGACCGCATACGGCGCGCGTTCGCGCTTACACAGTTCATCGAACAGCGGTAACTGGTCAGCCGCGACCGCCAGCACATAGCGCTCCTGGGATTCGTTACACCAGATTTCCAGCGGGCTCATGCCCGGCTCGTCGCTAAGAATGTCGCGCAGTTCGAATTTCCCGCCGCGCCCGCCGTCGCTTACCAGCTCCGGCATGGCGTTGGAGAGACCGCCCGCGCCCACATCATGGATAAACAGGATTGGGTTAGCGTCGCCCAACTGCCAGCAGCGGTCGATCACTTCCTGGCAGCGGCGTTCCATTTCCGGGTTGTCGCGCTGAACAGAGGCAAAATCGAGATCCGCATCAGACTGGCCGGAAGCCATTGACGATGCCGCGCCGCCGCCGAGGCCGATATTCATCGCCGGGCCGCCAAGGACGATCAGCTTCGCGCCTACGACGATCTCGCCTTTCTGCACGTGATCGGCGCGGATATTACCGATCCCGCCCGCCAGCATGATCGGCTTGTGATAGCCACGCAGCTCTTCGCCATTGTGGCTGTTCACTTTCTCTTCATAAGTACGGAAGTAACCGGTCAGCGCCGGGCGACCAAATTCGTTGTTAAACGCCGCGCCGCCCAGCGGACCTTCGGTCATGATATCCAGCGCGGTGACAATACGTTCCGGCTTGCCAAAATCCTCTTCCCACGGCTGTTCAAAGCCCGGAATACGCAGGTTGGAAACGGAGAAGCCTACCAGCCCGGCTTTTGGTTTCGCGCCACGCCCGGTGGCGCCTTCATCACGAATTTCGCCGCCGGAACCGGTCGCCGCCCCCGGCCACGGAGAGATGGCGGTTGGGTGGTTATGCGTTTCGACCTTCATCAGAATGTGCGCGGGCTCCTGATGAAAATCGTAACGGCCGGTATTGTGGTCGGCGAAGTAGCGCCCCACCGCAGATCCTTCCATCACCGCGGCATTGTCTTTATAGGCAGAGAGCACATAGTCCGGCGTGGTTTCGAAGGTGTTTTTAATCATTTTAAACAGCGACTTCGGCTGCGGTTTACCGTCGATAATCCAGTCGGCGTTAAAAATCTTGTGGCGGCAGTGCTCGGAGTTCGCCTGGGCGAACATGTACAGTTCGATATCGTTCGGGTTGCATCCCAGTTTGGTAAACGCCTCCTGCAAATAGTCGATTTCATCTTCCGCCAGCGCCAGACCGAGACGCAGGTTAGCGTCAATTAACGCCTGACGGCCTTCTCCCAGCAGATCGACACTGGAAACCGGCGCAGGCTGATGGTGGATAAACAGTTTTTCCGCATCGGTTAAAGAAGAGAACACCGTCTCCATCATACGGTCGTGCAGCTCTGCGGCCACTTGTCGCCACTGTTCCGCCGTCAACGTCGAAGCCTCGATATAGTACGCTACGCCGCGCTCCAGACGGTCAATCTGTTGCAGGCCGCAGTTGTGGGCGATATCCGTTGCTTTTGAAGACCAGGGGGAGATGGTACCAGGACGCGGTGTGACCAACAGGAGTTTACCCGCCAGCGTATGGCTGCTAAGCGCCGGGCCGTATTGCAGCAGACGGGTAAGCTGCGCCTGCTCGCTATCATTTAACGGGGCGTTCAGGTCAGCAAAATGGACATACTCAGCGTATATATTGTGGACCTGGAGGTTGGCAGCCTGAAAGCGCGCCAGCAGTTTATTGATACGGAATGCAGACAGTGCAGGCGAACCACGCAGAATTTCCATCATAAGTCTCTCGTCTTCTAAGCTTCGGTGTGCGCAAGGGGGGAAACGGCCGCCATTATAAAGAATCTGACGCGCCGACGAAACCGTTTGCGTAGAAATAAAATCACCGCTTTTTCTTGTCATACGGTGCGGCTATCGTTGCGAATAAGTTGCCAACTGGCGCATTGTTACGCAAAATGCCGCTCATTAGTGACTTATCTATTGCAGCAAAACATCTTTTTCAGCCCGAGGCAACGCACGATCCAGAGAATTAACTAATTGAAAAAATTAAAGATTAATTATCTGTTCATCGGCATATTGACGCTGCTGCTGGCAGCAGCCCTTTGGCCCTCAATCCCCTGGTTCGGTAAAACCGAAAACCATATCGCCGCGATTCAAGCCCGGGGGGTACTGCGCGTCAGTACGATCGACTCGCCATTAACCTATTCCGTTATCAACGGTAAAAAATATGGTCTGGACTATGAACTGGCGCAGCAGTTCGCCAACTATCTCGGCGTGAAGCTGAAAGTGACGGTGCGCCAGAATATCAGCCAGTTGTTTGACGATCTGGATAACGGCAATGCCGACCTGCTCGCGGCAGGGCTGGTCTACGACAGCGCGCGCGTTAAAAACTATCAGCCCGGCCCCATGTATTATTCGGTTTCGCAACAGCTCGTTTACCGGGTCGGACAATATCGCCCACGTTCGCTGGCGACCGTTAACGAGAATCAGCTTACCATTGCGCCAGGGCACGTCGTGGTCAATGATTTACAGCGTTTAAAAGAGACAAAGTTTCCCGACCTGAGCTGGAAGGTGGATGATAAAAAAGGCTCGACGACGCTGCTGGAAGAGGTCATCAGCGGCAAACTGGATTACACCATTGCCGATTCAGTGGCGATCAGTCTGTTTCAGCGCGTCCATCCCGAACTGGCCGTGGCGCTGGATGTCACGGATGAACAGCCCGTGACCTGGTTTAGCCGACTGGACGACGATAATACGCTCTCCGCCGCGCTGCTCGATTTTTTCAATTCGATCAATGAAGACGGGTCGTTGGCGCGGATCGAAGAGAAATATCTGGGGCATGGCGATGATTTCGACTACGTTGATACCCGCTCTTTCCTGCGAGCGGTGGATAACGTCCTGCCGGAGCTGGAACCGTTATTTAAAAAATATGCCAAAGAGATAGACTGGCGCCTGCTGGCGGCGATTTCTTATCAGGAATCACACTGGGACCCGCTGGCGACCTCGCCAACCGGCGTGCGCGGCCTGATGATGCTGACTAAAAATACCGCCCAAAGTCTGGGGCTGACCGACCGTACCGATGCGGAGCAAAGCATCAGCGGCGGTGCTCGCTATCTTGAAGATATGATGGCTAAAGTTCCCGAAACCGTTCCGGAAGACGAGCGTATCTGGTTTGCCTTAGCCGCCTACAATATGGGTTATGCGCACATGCTCGATGCCAGATCGCTGACGGTAAAAACCAAAGGCAATCCGGATAGCTGGACCGATGTGAAGCAGCGTTTGCCTCTGTTAAGCCAAAAACCGTATTACAGTAAGCTAACCTACGGTTACGCGCGTGGACATGAGGCTTATGCTTATGTGGAAAATATCCGTAAATACCAGATAAGTTTGGTGGGGTATTTGCAGGAAAAAGAAAAGCAGGAAGCGGAAGCTATGAAACTGGCGCAGGATTACCCGGCGGTGTAGCCGGAGGAGCTGAATAAAGCCCCCTTCCCCTTCCTGTCGTTTTTATCGCAGTCATCAGGCTACCTGACGCATTCGCCGTCTTTACTGTTTACGCCGCAGAAGAAAGAAGAAAAATAGCGCGATGGTCTTATCGGATGGCGACGCGCAACGTCTTATCCGGCATTGCGCTATACTGCCGGCCCCGCGCCTTCCGCACGGTCGGCTTTCTTCAGAGCTTTAATTTCCTGACGACGCATACGGAAAAAATCACTGAGCAGCGTCGCACATTCATCGCGCAACACCCCTTCAATAATCTCGACCCGGTGATTCATTCCCGGATGGTGCAGCACGTCAATTAGCGATCCGGCCGCGCCAGTTTTTGCATCGCGCGCGCCAAAGACAACGCGTCCAATGCGGCTATGCACCATAGCGCCTGCGCACATCACACAGGGTTCCAGCGTGACATACAGCGTGGTATCCAGTAACCGATAATTCTGCAATACCAGACCGCCCTGACGCAGCGCCATTATTTCAGCATGCGCAGTAGGATCGTGGCGGCCAATGGGTCGATTCCAGCCTTCGCCAATGACGCGATGGTTATGCACCAATACCGCGCCAACCGGAACCTCGCGTTCGTCCCAGGCGCGTTTCGCCAGCGTCAGCGCGTGGCGCATCCAGTATTCGTGATCTAATTCGACATCAGACAAAGAGGTAACTCCGGTAATGAAAGCGGGCGGCATTATACACAGACGCTATGCGTTTCACTATTCGAGCTGCTGCAACTCGCCGTGCGGCGTCACCCGCCAGCGATGCTGGCAAAAATAAAGCAGCGGGTTATCCTGTTTGCTGTCGCTGTAGCCGCTATAAAGACGCAACGGCGTACCGATTTTACGTTCCAGTTGCGCGACTTTTTCATGGCCCAGACAGCGCACGGTTAATACCCAGCCGCCATACCGTCGCGCCATCTGGCTGGCGATGAGGTTAACACGCGGCAACCACGGCGTATCAAAATAGACTTGCTCTACCAATGATTGCGGAGAACCGGTAATAAGCCAGATATCCGCGTCAGAGCTCAATAGATAGGTGGTCAGACGCTCCTGTACGACCGGAAACGCCGTGACGTTAGCGCGAAACCAACGGACAAAATCCGCCTGATGCGCCTGCAAACGCGTTTCGCTATGGCCAAAAGTACAGCCCCACAATAACAGACTCATCGGCCAGCGGGCCGCACGCCCTTTTACCAGTAAACCGATACCGATAATGGGCAACAACGGCAGTACGAGCAGCGCATTTAGCGGCTGACGGCGCAGCAAATAACGCAGAAAACTGCCGAACATATCCTGTTGATATAACGTTCCATCCAAATCAAAAAAGACGACACGACGCTCGTGGCTGACCAAACCTTACTCCTCTGGATCATTGAACCCCAGCAGCCAGGTAAAAATAAACCCGGCAATTACCGCTATTAAATAGCCTAACAGATAGAACAGGACTTTTCCGGCAACAATTGTTAATGCCAGCGGCAAACCGGAAATACCAAAGGTAATTACCGTCGCCACTTTCCAGTAGCTGATCAACGCCCCGCCTACCGCGCCGCCGAGGCAAGCGCCAATAAATGGCTTACCCAATGGCAGCGTGACGCCAAAAATCAGCGGCTCGCCAATCCCCAGCAGTCCGACCGGAAGCGCGCCTTTAATCACCTTTTTGAGCCGCGCATTGCGGGTTTTCATCAGTACGGCAATGGCCGCGCCTATCTGACCAACCCCCGCCATCGCCAGGATGGGAAACAGCGCGTTATAGCCGTGCGCTTGCACCAGCTCCACATGAATAGGCACCAGCCCCTGATGCAGCCCGATCAGTACCAACGGCAGGAAGGTTCCGGCTAACACCGCGCCCACCAGAAAACCGCCGCGATCGATAGCCCAGGACGCGCCGTGAGCGATAGCGTCTGAAATCCAGCCGCCAAGCGGTTGCAGAGCGACAATCGCTACCGCGCCGGTGATAACAGTCGTCAATAAAGGGTTAAGAATTAACTCCAGCGACCCCGGCAGCAGCTTACGGAACTGGCGCTCAATCCAGCACATTAACGCCACCACCAGCAGGACGGCGATAACGCCGCCCCGTCCCGGCTGAAGCGCCTCGCCAAAGAGCGTAATCTGCGCCAGTTGCGGGCTGGAAAGGATCCCCGCCATCACGCCGCCTAACGCCTGCGATCCGCCAAAGACTTTCGCGGTATTGACGCCAACCAGAATGTTCATGATAGCGAACACCGCGCTACCAAATATCCCCATCAGGCCCAGCAGGTTAGGATAGTGGACGGCAACATCGCCGACGATATCCGGGCGTTTAAGAATATTGATAATGCCGGTAATCAAGCCGGATGCGATAAAGGCGGGAATAAGCGGAATAAAAACATTCGCCAGCTTACGCAACGCATCGCTCATCGGCGCTTTATACTTCGCTTTCGCCTCGGATTTGGTACGCGCCATAGCATCGTCCGGCTTTACACCACCTGCGGCAATCTGCACGCGCATCGCATCAACCACCTGTGCAGCCTTCCCCGGCCCAACGATCAGCTGATGTTGCTCCCCTTGCTTTACGTATCCACTGACGCCAGGCAACGCTTTTAAGCGCGGAATATCCAGTTGGCTGTCGTCCTGTACCTCCACTCTGACTCGCGTCATACAGTTTTCCAGGCGCAGAATATTTTGCTCTCCGCCGATACCACGTAAAATGTCGCTGGCGAGCGCTGCCGTCTTATCCATACACACCTCTTTAGTGTTCTAACGCCGCCCTTAAAAAGCCCTGATGAGCGGCGAGTTTTTCCCTGGCGGCTGCAGCATCCAGCCCCGTAAGCGCCATCAAAATGGCGGGCTTAACCTCAAAATCGGTCTGTTTCAGCAACGTTTCCGCCTCTTCACGACCTATCCCGGTCGCTTCAACGACCATCCGACACGCGCGATCGACCAGTTTGACGTTGGTGGCTTTCATATCCACCATCAGGTTCTGATAGACCTTACCGAACTTCACCATCGCGCCGGTAGAAATCATATTGAGCACCATTTTCTGCGCGGTGCCGGATTTCAGCCGCGTGGAGCCGGTAAGCGCTTCCGGCCCGACAACGGGCGAAATAGCGATATTAGCCTCCCGCGCAATAGGCGAATCTGGATTACAGGAGACGGCAACAGTGGTACAACCGGACTGTCGCGCATAGCGCAGGCCACCAATCACATAGGGTGTACGACCCGACGCCGCGAGCCCCACGACCAGATCCTGTTCTTGCAGATTTAGCGCGACAAGATCGTCTTCGCCTGCCTGTTGGCTGTCTTCCGCGCCTTCGACCGCCTTCAGCAACGCGCCCGGCCCGCCGGCAATCAGCCCGACGACCAGACCGTGCGGAACGCCAAACGTCGGGGGGCATTCTGAGGCATCCAGTACGCCAAGCCGACCACTGGTGCCCGCCCCCATATAGATGATACGTCCGCCAGACTTCAGCGCCGCCGCAGCAGCATCCACCGCACGCGCAACGTCAGGCAGAGTGGCTTTTACTGCTTCCGCTACCAGCGTATCCTGTTCATTAAAACGCTTAACTAATTCAGGAGTAGACAACGCATCCAGATCCATCGTTTGCGGGTTACGGGTTTCAGACACTAAGGTACCAAGATTCATTTTTGTCCCTCTGGAATTTTTAATTCATAATAAGCGTCCATGATGGAATAGAATATTCCCCCAGGCGAGTGAAATTTCGTTTTGTCGTCGCCATCACGTTTCGCAGGAGCTGCCCATGAACTGTTTGATTCGTATTCGCCAGCGTTATCCGGATCTCGCGCAAAGCGACAGGAAACTGGCGGATTATCTGCTCGCGCAACCGGATACGGCGCGACATCTGAGCTCGCAGCAACTGGCGGCCGAAGCGGGCGTCAGCCAATCCAGCGTAGTCAAGTTCGCGCAAAAACTGGGGTTTAAAGGGTTTCCGGCGTTGAAACTGGCTATCAGCGAAGCGTTGGCCAGCAATCCTAATCCGCATTCCGTTCCCGTTCATAACCAGATTCGCGGCGACGATCCGATGCGCCTGGTCGGGGAAAAATTAATTAAAGAGAATGTGGCGGCGATGCACGCCACGCTGGACGTTAACAGTGAAGAAAAGCTGTTAGAAAGCGTCACGATGCTGCGCCACGCCCGCCGTATTGTGATCACCGGAATTGGCGCCTCTGGGCTGGTGGCGCAAAATTTTGCCTGGAAGCTACTGAAGATTGGCATTAACGCGGTGGTTGAGCGCGATATGCACGCCCTGCTGGCGACGGTGCAGGCGCTGGCGCCGGAGGATCTGCTGCTGGCGATCTCTTATTCCGGGGAGCGGCGCGAGCTGAACCTGGCGGCGGACGAAACATTACGCGCAGGCGCGAAAATCCTGGCCATTACCGGTTTTTCTCCCAACGCCTTGCAGCAGCGCGCCACCCGCTGTCTGTATACGATTGCCGAAGAGCAGGCGACGCGTAGCGCCGCTATCTCCTCGACACATGCGCAAATGATGTTGACCGACTTACTGTTTATGGCGCTGGTACAACAGGATTTAGAGCGGGCGCCGGAGCGTATTCGCCATAGCGAGGCGCTGGTAAAAAAACTGGTTTGAAAATGGCTCTTCCGCCTCATGCAGAAGAGCTATCAAGTTTATTGCGCTTCTTTAGCGTGAATCAATTGCGTCAGGAGTGTGTTAACCGGTACGGCAATATTGTTCTGAGCGCCGATTCGCGCAATCGCACCATTTAAATAGTCGATTTCGGTCAGTCGGCCTTTATGTAAATCCTGATGCATAGAAGGATAGTGGTGGCCGCTCTCACGCGGATCGAACACTTTCTTCACCGTATTCATCACCATTTGCTCAGTCAACGGAATATTCTGGCTGGCAGCAACTAACACAAACTCATCAACTACCGCTTGCGCTAAATCTAAAGCACCAGGCCGCTGACCAAATCCGCCGACATTACAATCCAGTAACGCGCAATAGGTGTTCATTACGCTATTAAAGGCTGCTTTCTTCCAGATCGATAATAATACGTCAGGGCTTATTTCAGCATTCAATCCAGCACTATTAAGGGTGGCAATGACCTTAGCCTCTTGAGCCGAATCTTGGCTGGCTATCGGCTGCAGTTCAATCGTTCCGGTACCGGTGGCCATAATATGCCCAGCCCCCTCCAGTTCGCTGGACCATAACGTCACACCCGCATAGATTTTCTGCCGATCGACATATTTCTCCAGGGTTTCGATATTTCCCAGGCCGTTAGATAAAATCATCACGACCTTCGCGGCTGGCAGCAGCGGCTTAATACGCTGTAACATGCTATCCAACTGCATGGCTTTGGTAAACAGAATAACCAGCTCAAACTCCCCCTGGGATTCATCAGCCAACATAGCAGGGATGGGGTAATACTTCTGAGTCGTTTCCGTTTCGACAAACAACCCCTTGCTACGAATAGCGTCGACATGCTCCTGCCAGCCATCAATAAGCGTCACGTCGTGCCCGGCCTCCAGCAGCATATAGCCAAAACGACATCCCATAGCGCCTGCACCTGCGATTGCAATTTTCATTTTTATTTCCTTATTATCTGATTAATGAATTTTGGCTAAAACCGTTGCGACATATTTTTTCGTTATCAGGGTCAACACGACTCCAATAAGCAATAGCACCGTTGTCAAAATAAATACTGTATTGTAGCTTCCGGTATATTTTGCAATAGCGGACGTGACGTAAGGAGCAATAACCGCACCGACGGCAAAACCAAAATACATAAAGCCGTAGTTTAGTCCCTGGTTACGCATACCAAAATTCTGGCTGGTCAAGCCAAGGAAGATAACTAATATACCGGCATAAGCAAAGCCCACGCCCAGAGCGCTGAAATAGAATACCGAAGTATTACCGTTGAAGAACAACAGCAGCAGCATACAGACGCAGGTAAAAAGATAAACAATAACCAGCGTATTATAGCCGCCTAATTTATCGGTTAACCCTCCCCAGAACAGGCGACCGATCGAGTTAAATATCGAGACCAGGCTAACGACTAATGCACCGGACAGTAAACCGTACTGCGTCATACCAATTTGCGCAGAACTTGAGCTAATTACCATCCCAGAGAACACGCCCAGCGCCAGAATCATAAACAGCAGCCAGAAGCGCAGATCTTTCAGCATGTGCCGATAGTCTTTATCCAGTGGCGAGGCTTTAATTCCTCCGCTATCTTTTGCTGGCGCGCTACGAATAAAGAACTGGACGATAAAAATAACCACCAGATAAACAATACCCAGATATAACAACGCCCGACTAACATCGTGAGTTTGCGCCATAAAATATTCGGCCAGGCGGGTGCAAAGTAGCGTCCCGACGCCAACACCCGCCAGTACGATACCGCTGGCAAGACCGCGACGGTCAGGGAAAAATTTCAGAATATTATTAAGATTACCCGTAAAAGCCAGGCCCGATCCCAACCCGGCAATGACGCCGTAGGTTAAAAACAGCATGGGCAAATTATCCACAAACCCGGACAAGATAAAACCTAAAGAAAACAGGATACCGCCGATAACTATCGCCTGCTTTCCTTTACCATTGTCGATCATTCTCCCGCCCCAAATCATCGGTAAAGGAATGATCCCCATATTGATAGAGAATGCTAACGCCGGCGTAGCCGGATCCCAGTGATATTGCGCCATGAGTGGTGTTTTGAAATAGCTAAATGCGTAGACGCCCCCGAGCACAAAATTGATGCACACGTGAGCGGCAAGCATTCCCCAGCGGTTGATTGATGCCGACATAATTTTCCCTTTTTAAAATGCACTGATCACAGTTTAAAAAAAGCAAAATAGGCAAACAATTTGGTATTTTTTATAATCGTTATAACAAAACCCAATCGATTGGCATTAAATTTTAATGAATATCAAACAACTACACTCCTTCCTGATATTGTGTGATGAATTACATTATGGTCGGGCAGCCAGTCGCCTATTTATCACTCAGCCATCATTAAGTCAGCAAATCAAACAACTTGAGTCATCACTTAAAACAATATTATTTAAGCGAAAAGGCAGAGGAATTAAATTAACAAAAGCAGGCATTATTTTGCAACGACACGCTAACAAAATAATGCTGGATTTAAAAAATGCCGAAAATGAACTTCTTCCCTATCAGGATCAACAGCGCGATACTATTTCAATCGGGGTGTCAGGCAGCTACCTGGTCCTGCCCGCTTTTCGCAACTTTATGGCGCACCATCCGGAAATATCTTTAAATGTTAAAGAGTTCTCAACTGAGCAAACCATTAAAAAGCTGACGGATAGCGCCGTTGATATTGGCATTGTTTATCGAACAGCGCTCCCTGCCCAGCTAAGCTCGACCATGCTGTTTGAAGATGAAATTATCGCTGCAATCCCACTTTCTCATCCTCTGGCGACACGCGAACGTCTGCATCTAAAAGATTTAAACGACCAGCCCATTATCGTGCTTAATGACTCTCTGCTATTAAGAGGGATCATCACCACAGAATTTAATAACCGCAAAGTCGTTCCTAACGTCATCTGCGAACTGGATAACCACTACTCATGCCTTGAGTATGCCGAAGCGCAGATTGGCATCGCATTTATTACCCGCTCGCTAACCCATTTATCGACACCCAAAAATGTTCGCCTGGTTTCACTGGGCATCCCCGCATTCTTTATTCCTGTCATGCTGGTGCACAGTAATGACCTTTCACTGGATAACGCAACCATCTGCCTGCTCAAGCAGATCAAAAATTTTTACACTGTAGATAACAAATCAGCGCCAGAAAAGAGCTGGCCCGAGTAGAAAATAGGCGTATAATGCCCGCCCGATTTGTGTTGTTTCTGAGAATTTCCTGATGGCGCTGTTAATCACCAAAAAATGTATCAATTGCGATATGTGCGAGCCGGAGTGCCCGAATGAGGCGATTTCAATGGGCGACAGCATTTATGAGATTAACAGCGACAAATGCACCGAGTGTGTAGGCCATTACGAAACGCCGACCTGTCAGAAAGTCTGCCCGATCCCCAATACGATTTTGCAGGATCCCGCCCATGTCGAAACCGAAGAACAGTTGTGGGATAAGTTTGTTCTGATGCATCACGCAGATAAATTGTAAGCGGGTTAACGCACTTCCAACGCAACAATGCCTGATGGCGCTATGCTTATCAGGCCGGCAATATATCGGCCTGTAGGTCAGATAACGTGTTTACGCCGCCATCCGGCAAATCTAACTTTCCAGAATGACCGTAGCGCAGGCGTAATGGCGTTCATCGGCCAACGTGACATGCATGTGCGCCACACCGAGTTTTTCCGCCAGCGTTAACGCCTCGCCCCACAGCCGCAAACGTGGTTTTCCCAGCTCATCGTTAAACACTTCGAACTGATTAAACGCCAGACCGTTGCGGATGCCGGTGCCAAAAGCTTTCGCTGCCGCCTCTTTGACCGCAAAACGCTTGGCGAGAAAACGCACCGGCTGCTGATGCGTCTCCCAGATAGCCCACTCGTTGTCACTGAGCACACGCCTTGCCAGACGTTCGCCGGAACGGGAGATCACTGCCTCAATGCGGGCAATCTCTACAATATCCGTTCCCAGGCCGAGAATCGCCATTAGCCGCGCGCTTCCAGCATCAAACGTTTCATTTCAGCCACCGCCTCTTTCAGCCCCGTCATCACCGCCCGACCAATAATGGCATGACCGATATTGAGCTCGTGCATTTCCGGCAGTGCGGCAATAGCTTTGACGTTATGGTAGGTCAGGCCATGACCCGCATTTACTTTTAGCCCCAGACGGGCCGCCAGGGTCGCGGCGCTGGCAATACGCGCCAGCTCTTTTGCCTGTTCCGCATCGGTTTCTGCGTTGGCATAGCAGCCGGTATGGATTTCGATAAACGGCGCGCCGACTTCCGCCGCCGCGTTGATTTGCCTTTCATCGGCATCGATAAAGAGCGAAACCTGGATGCCAGCCGCCGCTAGGCGCGCACAGGCATCACGCATTTTATCGCGCTGTCCGGCCACATCCAGGCCGCCTTCGGTGGTGACTTCCTGGCGTTTTTCCGGCACCAGACAACAGAAATGCGGCCTGGTTTCTACGGCGATCGCCAGCATCTCTTCGGTCACCGCCATCTCCAGATTCATACGCGTATGCAGCGTCTGACGCAGAATGCGCACATCGCGATCGGTAATGTGGCGACGATCTTCGCGCAGGTGTACGGTAATGCCGTCCGCGCCTGCCTGTTCAGCAATAAACGCCGCCTGTACCGGATCCGGATAGTCGGTGCCGCGCGCATTACGTAACGTGGCAATGTGGTCAATATTGACGCCTAACAGTAATTCAGCCATGACAATCCTCGTTAATCTTTCTTCGTTTTTACTGTGCGTTTGGGCATAAATTGCCGGAACAGCTCCCGGCTTTTTAACGGTTTTCCCCCAAGATACGGCTTTAATGCCATACGGGTAAAGCGTTTAGCGGCACGCAGGGTATCTACATCCGGAAATTCCCGCGCCTCCAGCGCTTTCAGGTGCCGTCCGGTAAAGGTGTTGTTATCGATGACGACGCTGGCGAAAAAGCCTTTTTCTTCGCGGTAACGGTAGGTCATGGTGTCATCCACCCGTTCGCCGCTGCCTGCACAGTGGGTGAAATTGACGCCATACCCCAGATGTCCCAGCAACGCCAGTTCGAAACGTCGCAACGCCGGTTCAGGCGAGCCGGTGGTTCCCGCCAGCGCCTGAATACAGTTCAGATAATCAAAAAAGAGTTCGGAGAAGCGCGTTTCATATTCCAGTACGCGAGAGAGGAGTTCGTTGATATACAGGCCGCTATAGAGCGTAATACCGCTTAACGGCAGCGCCAGAGAAACTGCCTCGGCGCTGCGCAGGGTTTTCACCTCGCCGCGTCCGCTGTAGCGTAGCAATAACGGCGTAAAAGGCTGCAACGCGCCTTTCAGATTGGAACGTTTAGATCGCGCGCCTTTGGCGACAAGGCGCACGCGCCCCGATTCTTCCGTGAAGACGTCCAGCATCAGGCTGGTTTCGCTCCAGGGGCGACTGTGCAGGACAAATGCGCGCTGCCACCCTTCCACGCTGTGTTAACTCACAGATCGTCTACGTAACCGAGACTGCGCAGAGCGCGTTCGTCATCGGCCCAGCCGGATTTCACTTTCACCCACAGTTCCAGGTGTACCGGCGCTTCAAACATCTCCTGCATGTCTTTACGCGCTTCAATACCAATGGTTTTGATTTTGGCGCCTTTGTTGCCAATCACCATCTTCTTCTGCCCTTCGCGCTCGACGAGGATCAGCCCGTTGATATCATAGCCGCCGCGTTCGTTGGTAACAAAACGTTCAATCTCAACGGTAACGGAATACGGCAGCTCGGCGCCGAGAAAACGCATCAGCTTTTCACGAATGATTTCAGACGCCATAAAGCGCTGAGAGCGATCGGTGATATAATCTTCCGGGAAGTGGTGAATCGCTTCCGGTAAATGTTTACGCACGATACTGGCAATGGTATCGACGTTCATACCCGTTTCAGCAGAGATGGGGACGATATCAAGAAAGTTCATCTGGCTTGCCAGGAACTGGAGGTGCGGCAGCAAATCGGCTTTTTCCTGCACGTTATCCACCTTGTTAACGGCGAGAATAACCGGCGCTTTGCCATCGCGCAGTTTGTTCAGGACCATTTCGTCGTCCGGCGTCCAACGGGTGCCTTCTACAACGAAAATCACCAGCTCAACGTCGCCAATCGAACTGCTCGCCGCCTTATTCATCAAACGGTTAATGGCGCGCTTTTCTTCCATATGCAGTCCCGGGGTATCGACATAGATTGCCTGATACGGGCCTTCGGTATGAATACCGACAATGCGGTGGCGCGTGGTCTGCGCTTTACGGGAAGTGATCGAAATCTTCTGCCCGAGCAGTTTGTTCAGCAAGGTGGATTTGCCAACGTTCGGACGTCCGACGATGGCAATAAATCCGCAGTAAGTTTTGTCGGTGCTCATTCCAACTCCAGTTTTTTCAGCGCCTGTTCGGCGGCAGCCTGCTCCGCCTTACGACGGCTGGAACCCGTGCCAACCACCGGTTCGCTCAGGCCGCTGACCTGGCAGTGGATAGTAAATTCCTGATCGTGCGCCTCGCCGCGTACCTGCACAACCAGGTAAGATGGCAGCGGCAGATGGCGACCCTGCAAATACTCCTGCAAGCGCGTTTTAGGATCTTTTTGTTTATCGCCCGGACTTATCTCATCCAGACGGGTTTTATACCAGTTAAGGATTAACTGCTCGACGGTCTGGATATTGCTATCGAGAAATACTCCGCCGATTAACGCTTCCACGGTGTCCGCCAGAATGGACTCCCGACGAAATCCGCCGCTTTTTAATTCGCCCGGCCCTAAACGCAGGCACTCGCCTAAATCAAATTCACGGGCTAATTCCGCCAGCGTATTACCACGTACCAACGTGGCGCGCATACGGCTCATATCTCCCTCATCCACCCGTGGAAAACGGTGATAAAGCGCGTTAGCGATAACGAAGCTCAGGATTGAATCGCCTAAAAACTCCAGGCGTTCGTTATGTTTACTGCTGGCGCTGCGGTGAGTTAATGCCTGCTGCAACAGCTCCTGATGATTAAAAGTGTAGCCCAGCTTCCGTTGAAGCCGATTAATTACGATGGGGTTCATGCGATACCAATAAATGAATGCGTCAACAATCCAGCACACGAAACAGACCTGATACACGTCATCTGTCCTGCCGCATCGCTGCAGCGGAAAGAAGGTTGTCTATAACCAACGCTGTTTCGTGTGCCGTGGCGACCAAACGGCGCCAACCTAAAACTTCGGGGGAATATTCTATACACAACGACAGGGGATGTCGTTAGTCTGAGGGAATTTATCCAGGAAATAATTCACGCTGCCGCTAAAAAGACGACAGCGTGAACGATCATTTCGCCACAGTTAGTGAATACCGCCGATACGACTCAGGCGTACGCCTGTCGGCCACTCCCCTTCCTGCTTGTCAAAGCTCATCCAGATAGCGACCGCTTTACCGACCAGATTCGCTTCCGGAACAAATCCCCAGTAACGACTATCCGCGCTGTTATCGCGGTTGTCGCCCATCATGAAATATTGCCCCGGCGGTACAACCCAGGTCGCCAGCGGTTGTCCTGGCTGTTGGTAATACATGCCCAACTGATCCTGGGCTATCGGCACCATCAGGATGCGGTGGGTCACATCGCCTAACGTCTCTTTACGTTCGGTCAGGCGAATGCCGTTTTCTTTTGTCTCGTTTAGCGGAACCTCAAAGAAACCGCTGGTCGCTTCTCCGCCGTTACGGCGGGCAAAGGTCTGTACAAAATCGCTCGGCTCAACGTTAGAGTAGGTAACCGGCAGCGCATTTTCGCACGCCTGACCGGAGCTACAGCCAGGCTGAATCGTCACCTCTTTCGCAACCGGATCATAAGTGATTTTATCGCCCGGCAAACCGACGGCGCGTTTGATGTAATCTAACTTAGGATCTTCCGGATATTTAAATACCACAATATCCCCGCGCTTTGGATGACCGGTTTCAATCAGGGTTTTCTGGTAGATCGGATCTTTAATGCCGTAGGCAAATTTTTCCACCAGAATAAAATCGCCGATAAGCAGTGTCGGCATCATTGAGCCTGACGGGATCTGAAAGGGTTCATAAAGAAATGAACGAACGATCAGAACGATCGCCAGAACCGGGAAAACCGACGCCCCGGTCTCCAGCCAGCCCGGCTTAGGCGCCACTTTATTGAGCGTAGCGTTATCCAGCGCATCTCCCGACGCCGTTTGCGCGGCAGCCTGGCGCGCCCGACGTTTTGGCGCGAAAACAAACTTATCAACGCACCATAAAATGCCCGTCACCAGTGTGGCTATCACCAGAATCAGGGCAAACATGTTCGCCATGCCAACTCCTTAGGGATTATTTATTGTCTTTACCGACATGCAGAATGGCGAGGAACGCCTCCTGAGGCAGCTCGACGTTACCGATCTGCTTCATGCGTTTCTTACCTTCTTTCTGTTTCTGCAGCAGTTTTTTCTTACGACTGATATCGCCGCCGTAGCACTTCGCCAGCACGTTTTTACGTAACTGTTTTACCGTCGAACGGGCAATAATATGCGTACCAATCGCCGCCTGAATCGCGATATCAAACTGCTGGCGTGGAATCAAATCTTTCATTTTCTCCACCAGCTCGCGACCACGGCTTTGCGAGTTATCACGGTGCGTGATCAGCGCCAGCGCATCGACACGCTCGTTGTTGATTAACACATCAACACGCACCATATCGGAAGCCTGGAAGCGCTTGAAGTTATAATCCAGAGACGCATAGCCGCGCGACGTTGATTTCAGACGGTCAAAGAAGTCGAGCACCACTTCCGCCATCGGGATTTCATAGGTCAACGCAACCTGGTTACCGTGATACACCATGTTAGTTTGTACGCCGCGTTTCTCAATACACAGCGTAATAACGTTACCTAAATAGGCTTGTGGTAACAGCATATGACATTCGGCGATAGGCTCGCGCAGTTCATAAATGTTATTCAACGGCGGCAGCTTGGAGGGGCTATCAACATAGATAGTCTCTTTCGCCGTTGTTTCTACTTCATAAACCACGGTCGGCGCAGTGGTGATCAGATCCAGATCGTATTCGCGTTCCAGACGCTCCTGAATGATCTCCATGTGCAACAGGCCGAGGAAGCCGCAGCGGAAACCAAAGCCCAGCGCCGAGGAGCTTTCCGGTTCATAAAACAGTGAGGCATCGTTCAGGCTCAGCTTGCCGAGCGCGTCGCGGAAACTTTCATAATCGTCGGAGCTGACCGGGAACAGACCTGCATAGACCTGCGGTTTCACCTTCTTAAAGCCCGGCAACGCTTTTTCAGCTGGGTTACGCGCTGAGGTTAAGGTATCGCCAACCGGCGCGCCGAGGATATCTTTAATGGCGCAGACCAGCCAGCCTACTTCGCCGCACTTCAGCTCGGTACGATCAACCTGTTTCGGCGTGAAGATCCCCAGGCGGTCAGCGTTGTAGGTCTGCCCGGTGCTCATCACTTTAATTTTGTCGCCTTTACGCATGGTGCCGTTTTTAATACGCACCAGGGATACCACGCCCAGGTAGTTATCGAACCAGGAGTCAATAATCAGCGCCTGCAGCGGGCCGTCCGGATCGCCTTGCGGCGGCGGGATATCGCGCACCAGGCGTTCCAGAACGTCCGTCACGCCGACACCCGTTTTGGCGGAGCAGCGTACCGCGTCCGTCGCATCGATGCCGACAATGTCTTCGATTTCTTCCGCCACACGCTCCGGATCGGCGGCCGGCAGGTCAATCTTGTTAAGCACCGGCACCACTTCAAGATCCATTTCCATCGCGGTGTAGCAGTTCGCCAACGTTTGCGCTTCTACGCCCTGGCCGGCATCCACCACCAGCAGCGCGCCCTCGCAGGCGGCTAACGAACGGGAAACTTCATAGGAAAAGTCAACGTGTCCCGGCGTGTCGATAAAGTTCAGTTGATAAGTTTCACCATCAGACGCTTTAAAATCCAGCGTCACACTCTGGGCTTTAATAGTAATACCGCGCTCACGCTCAAGATCCATCGAATCAAGTACCTGAGCTTCCATTTCACGGTCAGACAGGCCACCGCAGATTTGGATAATACGGTCAGACAGCGTCGATTTACCGTGGTCAATGTGAGCAATGATCGAAAAGTTACGTATGTTCTTCATAGAGATAAATTATTATGCCTTACGCCTGGTTGACCAGACTTTAGAGGTCGCTGTTCTGAGCTTAACGTCTGTTTTAACTGAAACGCCGCATTCTACACTACAACGCTAAGGCGAGGAAATGTTCATAGTGTAAGGAGAGCGGGAACTGGAAAACGCCTCGCTTTTTTCCTGTAAAACACCGCAACGCAGGAAAAGCGCATGCTTATCGGGACAACAACCCAACGCGGCAGGTGTACCATGTACCATTGGGCAAAACGTTTACTGGCGCGTTTCGATTGAGGTAGTTTCGACGCGGACAAGGTCAGGCGGGAGGGCAACGTTTAAAATCACGGGCTGCCAGGCGTCGCGCTCCGCCAGTTTTCGGGAATAGCCGCGGGCAACCAGAAAACCGCCCACTCCGCCCAGCACGGCCCCGCTTAATGCGGCAAGGTCAGATCCAAACAGCATCTGAAAAAGCGCCGCACAAAGAAATAGCCCCGCTAAAGGCGACATATAGACCAGCAACGCCGAACCTAAAAGGCTTTTTTCGGCGATGCCCAACTCGACTTTCTGCCCCGGAGCCAGCGGCTCCGCGCTTGGCACAACAATGGTATGCGTGGTTTGCGGCCCTAATTTATTCAGCACGCGACTGCCGCATCCCGCACGGGAGGCGCAGCTGCTGCATGACGCTTTAACGTCGCAGCTCACCACCGCCTGACCATTCTGCCAGGAGATAACGGTTGCCCACTCTTTAATCATTGTACTGCCCTGAATTTGATACTGTCGGCAATGCGCTTCGCCGTTTGCGGCGGAAGCTCTCCGACAATGGTGATTTCCGCGTTGTCGCGAACGCTGCTATAAACCGTTCGGCGCCCGGTGCGCAGCATCTGATCGCTGCTGTTTTGCGTCGCCCGGTTCACATTGACGGAAAAGCTAAACAGACCGTCAGAATAAAGCCGCGATTCGATAGGCAGGTTATCCATCGTCGGCAACGGACGACGGCTGCTGGAAACTTCGCTAAAGCCTTGCGGCACCCAGGATGGATTCCAGTTAAATTTCGTTTTTTCGCCACCGGGAACAGAAAGCAGCGGCGGCAGATTCGCCTTCGCCAGCGCCTGCATGGTGCTGCCGATATCCTGACTCACCGTGAACGCAATAACGCGGAACTGCTCCAGCGTCTCGCCGTCGCGATCCAGCAGATCAACGCGCATCGGTAGTTTGGTGTCCATGTCCATCCAGACGATATAGCTGTAACGCGTACCATCGCGCGCCACAACGCGGATAACTTCGCATAATCTGTCTGCGATACGGGTGCGTCCGACGGAAATAAAGTCGTAGTAAGGCGCCAGACGCTTGAAATCGGTGTAAATCAGGGAAGGCAGAGAATCGACAATATAATCACCGTTCAGGGTGAACGGCTCAAGGCCCGGTTCAAAATAACTGATTTCATTACCACGCTGTACGACCTCCCGGCGGGGACCGTCCAACTGTAGCAATTGCGCAAGCGGGCGACTATCCAGGCGTGCGTGTCGATAACGCAGAGATTCAACGCCTTGTTTCGTGATGCTGACGAATGACAGCTCGTAATTCAGTGACTGACTGGCGATGTTCATCTGCTGCAATAACGCCCCGGACGCAGGGTCGGCCGAGGCGTTTACTGAGAAGAACAGGCTAGCCGCCACAAGGGACATGGCAAACCAAAGTTGCTTCATTACTGCGATTGCGTTCCTAAAGTTTGGATTCCTGGCACCTGTACCGCGGCTTGCTGGGTTTGCGCCTGCTCAAACTGAAGCTGTTCGGAGTGCAGTCGGCGCTGCAGTTCATAGTCCTGCAACATGGCATTAATGCGACGACGCTGCTCCTGTACCTGCTGTTGCTGACTGCCGACAGGCGCTGCTTCAGAAGGCACTCCCAGACTTACCGGGCTGGCTTTCCCCATCATAGGCAGGGTATTGAAAACCGGCGTTTCAGGTTGTTGGGATGTTTCAGATTGCCCATTATAGTGCTGGACACCGACGATAACTGCAAGTGAAACGCACGCCGCCACGCCCATTTGGGTAAGCTGCGCCGCCCACGGACGCACTTTTTTCCAGAACGGCATTTTCTGCCATTGCTGCGGAGCGGGTTGGGCCTCAGGGATTAATGGCGTCACCTGACGTACTGGCTCGTTTTCAATAGCGGCCATCACGCGGGCGGATATATCGAAATGGAGAACGTCAGGCGTATCCCCCCGCATTGAATCGCGGATCAGGTGATAACTCTCCCAGGTTTTCTGCATTTCCGAGTCGTGCGTAAGCGCTTTGAGCAGCTCACTATCCAACGTTTCGCCATCCATCAAAGCGGAAAGTTTTTCTTTCTGCATGCCTAATACCTTTTCCAGTATCCCGCTATCGTCAACGCCTGATAAGCGGTTGAACTTTATTATCAATAGCTTCCCGCGCCCGGAAGATACGTGAACGCACCGTCCCCACCGGGCAATCCATGATAGCCGCTATCTCTTCATAGCTCAGGCCATCCAGCTCCCGTAAGGTGATTGCCATACGTAAATCTTCCGGGAGGGACTCAATAGTTCGGAAAACTATCTGTCTCAGTTCTTCTGACAACATTAAGTTCTCAGGGTTCGAAATTTCTTTCAGCGCGCCGCCGCTTTCAAAGTTTTCTGCTTCAATCGCGTCTACATCACTGGAAGGCGGACGACGCCCCTGCGCAACCAGGTAGTTCTTCGCGGTATTGACCGCAATACGATACAACCAGGTATAAAAAGCGCTATCCCCCCGGAAAGAATCCAGCGCGCGATAGGCCTTAATAAATGATTCCTGTACGACATCGGGAACGTCGCCCGATGGCACATAGCGGGAAACCAGACTCGCCACTTTATGCTGGTAGCGCACTACCAGTAAGTTAAAGGCTTTCTGATCTCCCTTCTGGACCCGTTCAACCAGGACCTGGTCCGTTAACTGCTCGCTCATCCGAGGTAATGTCTCCCCAAACCAAATTTCCACGCGCTTTCGAAACGCCACTCCATAAGCCGCACTATGAGCAAGCAACAGGTTAGAGTGTCTATGTTTCGTAAAGTTCCGTTACGCATTTGTTTTTGTTTGTCATGTTGTAGACAGGTCTTATCTTCCATTATAAGTCTACAGATGCTGAACAACGCACTATCTGTACAGAAATGCCCATTTCGTCGTTTGCAGAGTAACCTAACAGCATCTTTATTTCACTACAAAATCCGACGCTAACACCCTGCCCTATAAAATATTTTTTGCCGTTTATCTCTCGCCGTATTTTTATTTTATGTTTAATAAGCACAACACTTTTGAAATCATAACGTGCTTTTTAGCGCCATATAGTGCTAATCTGCCGCAACCATGTTTAGTAAATTAAACAAGAACCATGATGACAACTCCTGAACTGTCCTGTGATGTGTTAATTATCGGCAGCGGCGCGGCCGGACTCTCGCTGGCGCTGCGTCTGGCTGAAAAGCATAAGGTTATCGTCCTGAGTAAAGGGCCGGTGAGCGAGGGCTCCACGTTTTATGCACAGGGCGGTATTGCCGCCGTGTTTGATGAAACCGACAGCATTGCATCGCATGTCGAAGATACGCTGATTGCCGGCGCCGGAATTTGCGATCGCCACGCGGTGGAGTTTGTCGCCAGCAACGCTCGTACCTGCGTGCAGTGGCTTATCGATCAGGGCGTCCTGTTTGATACGCATGTCCAGCCAAACGGCAAGGAGAGCTATCATCTCACGCGTGAAGGCGGCCATAGCCATCGCCGTATCCTTCATGCCGCCGACGCTACCGGAAAGGAAGTCGAAACCACGTTGGTCAGTCGGGCACAAAATCATCCTAATATTCAGGTGCTGGAACGCAGCAACGCCGTTGATTTAATTATCTCCGATAAAATAGGTCTGCCGGGGCCTCGCCGGGTCGTCGGCGCCTGGATCTGGAATCGCAATAAAGAGTGGGTTGAAACCTGTCATGCGAAGTCGGTGGTGCTGGCGACCGGCGGCGCCTCAAAGGTGTATCAATATACCACTAACCCGGATATTTCCTCCGGTGACGGTATCGCGATGGCCTGGCGCGCGGGCTGTCGGGTCGCTAATCTGGAATTTAACCAGTTTCATCCCACTGCCCTTTATCACCCGCAGGCGCGTAATTTTCTCCTTACCGAAGCGCTGCGCGGCGAAGGCGCATACCTTAAACGTCCGGACGGTTCACGGTTTATGCCGGACGTTGACGAACGCGGCGAACTGGCGCCGCGCGATATTGTCGCCCGCGCTATTGATCATGAGATGAAACGACTCGGCGCAGACTGTATGTTTCTCGATATCAGCCACAAGCCTGACGATTTTGTCCGCCAGCACTTCCCGATGATCTATGCGAAACTGCTCGATTTGGGGATGGATTTAACCAAAGAACCGATTCCCATTGTTCCTGCCGCGCACTATACCTGCGGCGGCGTGGTCGTCGATGATTATGGTCGTACCGATGTAGACGGCTTATATGCCATTGGCGAAGTCAGTTACACCGGTCTGCACGGCGCTAACCGTATGGCGTCCAACTCGTTACTGGAATGCTTAGTGTACGGCTGGTCCGCGGCAATGGATATCGACAGGCGAATGCCTTCTGTCCACAGCGTTGACGTCCTTCCCGCCTGGGATGAAAGCCGCGTGGAGAACGCCGATGAGCGGGTGGTGATTCAGCATAACTGGCACGAACTGCGTCTGCTGATGTGGGACTATGTGGGGATTGTGCGCACGACGAAACGGCTGGAGCGCGCCCTACGGCGTATTACTATGTTGCAACAAGAGATTGACGAATATTACGCCAACTTTCGCGTCTCGAATAATTTACTGGAGCTGCGCAATCTGGTGCAAGTGGCCGAACTGATTGTGCGTTGCGCGATGATGCGTAAAGAGAGCCGGGGGCTGCACTTTACGCTGGATTATCCGCAACAACTGG
The DNA here is from genome assembly GCF_039650795.1 of Salmonella sp. K21076. Classification (NCBI taxonomy): domain Bacteria; kingdom Pseudomonadati; phylum Pseudomonadota; class Gammaproteobacteria; order Enterobacterales; family Enterobacteriaceae; genus Salmonella; species Salmonella sp. K21076. The sequence goes on along the minus strand of NZ_JBCLYA010000045.1, from coordinate 14,736 downwards.
CTGAATCAGGCCCATCGATCCTTTCGCCGTTAACGCCTCACATAAACAGATAAAATGCCTGGGTCAGCGCCGTATAACTTTCAGAATAATTCTGGTCTGACCCGCGAATTACTAATCTGTCGCTAAAGCACTCCCCGGCTTGCGGGGAGAATGCGAGCAAAACCCGGTGCGGCAAGCGCGCTTCGTTTTCCGCAACGTCAGTACGTAACCGCAAATGCCATCCCATGTTGAGCGCTTGCTGCGTAAAAGCGTTACCTATTTGTTCCGGCAAGACTACGCAAAAAAAGCCATCTTCGGTAATACAATCCGCCGCAATAGCCAATAACGTCTGGTGATCCAGCGTAGCGGTGTAACGCGCCTGCTCCCGCTGCGGCGTGGAGCATTCCACACCGGGTTCGTAATAAGGCGGGTTGCTGATAATAAGATCAAAGCGTACCGTCTGGCGAGGCGCCCAACGCTGAATATCGTCAGTATGCACCGTTATTCGATGCGGCCATGGAGAGTGAGCCACGTTTTCCTGCGCTTGCATGGCAGCCCCGGCATCCAGTTCCACGGCGTCAACAGGCACACTGTCATCCGTCCGCTGCGCCAGCATTAACGCCAGCAGACCGCTTCCAGTACCGATATCCAGAATTCGCTTTACATCCGCGACCGGCGCCCACGCCCCGAGTAAAATACCGTCAGTTCCCACTTTCATCGCACACCGATCGTGTGCGACAAAAAACTGTTTAAACGTAAATCCGTTACGACGAAGAACGGAGCCAGACTGAGACATGTAAAAACAACCTTGCAAAAAACGGCGACAGCGCCGAGTGAAAACAATACCTGAGAAGGGATATCCATACAAACAGATGAAGATTGCGGCCGTAACGTCTATAATCAGCGCCCCACACAGAGGTAGAACATGACTGTAACGACTTTTTCCGAACTTGAACTCGACGAAAGCCTGCTGGATGCCCTCCAGGATAAAGGTTTCACTCGCCCGACCGCCATTCAGGCTGCCGCCATTCCGCCTGCGCTCGATGGCCGTGATGTACTCGGTTCTGCGCCGACAGGCACCGGAAAAACGGCGGCATATCTGCTGCCGGCGTTGCAGCACCTGCTCGACTTTCCGCGTAAAAAATCGGGGCCGCCGCGCATTCTGATCCTGACGCCAACCCGCGAACTGGCAATGCAGGTTGCCGATCACGCTCGTGAACTGGCTAAGCATACTCATCTGGATATCGCCACGATTACCGGCGGCGTGGCCTATATGAACCATGCTGAAGTGTTTAGCGAAAACCAGGATATCGTGGTCGCCACGACGGGCCGTCTGCTGCAATATATAAAAGAAGAGAATTTTGACTGCCGGGCGGTTGAAACACTGATCCTTGACGAAGCTGACCGGATGCTCGACATGGGCTTCGCTCAGGACATTGAACATATCGCTGGTGAGACCCGCTGGCGTAAACAGACGATGCTGTTCTCCGCCACGCTGGAAGGCGATGCGATTAAAGATTTTGCCGAGCGCCTGCTGGAAGACCCGGTTGAGGTTTCCGCCAATCCGTCAACCCGCGAGCGCAAGAAAATTCACCAGTGGTACTACCGTGCCGACAATTTCGAACATAAAGTTGCGCTGTTGAAGCACCTGCTAAAACAAGACGATGCAACCCGTTCTATCGTGTTTGTACGTAAACGTGAACGCGTCCATGAACTGGCTGAAACGCTGCGTCTGGCAGGGATCAACAATTGCTATCTTGAAGGCGAGATGGCGCAGATCAAACGTAACGAGGGTATTAAGCGTCTCACCGACGGTCGCGTTAACGTGCTGGTCGCGACCGACGTCGCGGCACGCGGGATTGATATTCCTGACGTCAGCCACGTCATTAACTTCGACATGCCGCGCAGTGGCGATACCTATCTGCATCGCATTGGTCGTACAGGCCGTGCGGGTCGCAAAGGCACTGCAATCTCGCTGGTTGAAGCCCACGACCATCTGTTGCTGCTGAAAATCGGTCGCTACATCGAAGAGCCGCTAAAAGCGCGCGTCATTGATGAGCTTCGCCCGACCACGCGTGCGCCCAGCGAAAAGCTGACCGGCAAACCGTCGAAAAAAGTGCTGGCGAAACGCGCCGAGAAGAAAAAAGAGAAAGAAAAAGAGAAGCCGCGCGTGAAGAAACGTTACCGCGATACAAAAAATATCGGTAAGCGCCGCAAGCCAAGCGGTACGAAAATGCAGGAGCAATCCAGCGAAGAGTGATGATAATGCCGGGTTCGTTAACCCGGCATTTTTTATCTTCCACGGTAAAACACGCCTCCATACACTGCATAAATATCTGCATTGCCGGGCTGACCGCTTTCCCGGCATGATGGGCGCACAGCGCCATGATCGATAGCGACGGCGCGCCAAACGGCAGCTCTTTCAACTGACCGGTGCTAAGTTCTCGTTCAACGGCAAATCGCGGTAAAAAGCTGATGCCCAGGTTAGCAGCCACACACTGTTTAATGCTTTCAATACTCCACAGTTCAATGGTGTTTTCCAGCGTAATCCGCCTCTGCCGTAGCGTACTTTCAAATAGCTGGCGGAAGACACATTGCGGTTCATTGATGATGAAGCTGCAGGGATATGCTGATCTGGCTGCGTAAAATCAGCATCCTGTAGCAGTGGAGAGGCCACCAGCGCCAGCGGCTGCTCCCCCAGTTGCTGCATCGTGAGCGCGTCATCATTACCTACGCGATAAAAAACGCCCAGATCGACCTCGTCATTCAGCAACGCATCACGTATCACATAGCAATTCAGCGACTGTAGCGACAATCTGACATTCGGCGCTCGCAGCTTAAAACGTTGTAAAACCTGCGGCATTTTGTATGCCAGTAAGGTTTCACCTGTCGCCACGCGCAGCTCTCCGCCGGGTTCCGCATCCTGTCTTGCGGCTTCACGAATCGACTCCATCACACGCGTCAGTTCATGGATATGCGGTATCAGCTTTTTCCCCTCATTGGTCAGGCACATTCGGCGCCCTATTTTCTCGAACAGTTGCAGGGAAAACTCACGTTCAAGCTGTTGAATATGAAAAGTTACCGTCGACTGAGTACAGCACAGCTTTTGCGAAGCCCGCAGAAACGAGCCCTCTTCCACTACCGTTTTCAGCGTAATAAACCGACGCAGATCCATAACCACCAACCTATCGAAAATCTCGAATTCAGAATTAAAAAACATTCATTTTTTTAAATATTTCATATCGGGTACTGTCTGCTAAAACAGAGGAGATGACAAGTGACACCGATGCTTTTAAGCGCTTTCTGGACTTATACATTAATCACCGCCCTTACCCCCGGCCCAAACAATATTCTCGCGCTTAGCGCAGCAACTGCACATGGTTTTCGGCAGAGTATTCGTGTACTGGCAGGTATGAGTCTGGGATTTTTGGTCGTCATGCTGCTGTGCGCCGGGATCGCGTTTTCCCTTGCGGTTATCGATCCGGCAATCATTCATTTGCTCAGTTGGGTAGGGGCTGCGTATATCCTGTGGCTGGCGTGGAAAATTGCCACCAGTCCAGCGGCGGATGAGAAGGTCAGACCAAAACCGGTTGGCTTTTGGGTAAGCTTTGGCCTGCAGTTTGTGAACGTCAAAATTATTCTGTACGGCATTACCGCTCTGTCTACATTTGTTTTACCGCAAACGCAGGCGCTGAACTGGGTCATCGGCGTCAGTATATTGCTGGCATTGATCGGCACGTTCGGTAATGTGTGCTGGGCGCTGGCGGGACATCTGTTTCAGCGGGCGTTTCGCCATTATGGTCGCCAGTTAAATATCATTCTGGCGTTACTGCTGGTGTACTGCGCGGTGCGGATTTTTTACTGACACAAATAAAACAAAAGCGGAAAAGGCCCGGCCTCTTCCGCTTGTTATTACCGGATAAGCCTTACAGGCTTTCGGTAAAGGTACGAGCGATAACGTCGCGCTGCTGTTCCGGCGTCAGGGAGTTAAAACGCACCGCATAACCAGAAACACGAATAGTCAGCTGCGGGTATTTTTCCGGATGCTTAACCGCGTCTTCCAGAGTTTCACGACGCAGAACGTTAACGTTCAGATGCTGACCGCCTTCAACGCGTACTTCCGGTTTAACTTCCATCGGAATTTCACGGTATTCAATCTCGCCCAGTTTGCTGACAGCCACAACTTCATCTTCAGCAAAGCCGGATTTTGCAACGATGCAGCGCGCTTCGCCTTTTTCGCTGTCCAGCAGCCAGAAGGAATTCAGCAGGTCGTCGTTAGCGGCTTTAGTAATCTGGATACCTGTAATCATGTGATGCCTCCCCAGGCAAAATTATTTGATTTCGGTCGGCCTAATCCCGGCCAATTGGTAAAACCATTGTTGCTTGAGTGTATATATACCCTTCGATCACCCTTCATTCTTTGATTTAAATCAATAAAAACCACACCATAAAAAGGGTGATGAAGGGAATTTATTGTTTTACATCAACTTACACCATTCAGACCTATAAACTTTTTACATAAATTTTCAACTATCTTTTGTAGGTAACCGTTTTTGTAGCACGCAGGATTTTGCACTGCAGAAAGAAGCAGTTAAGCTAAGGGAACTGGAAATTCGCAGGAGAGCGAGATGGCGACTGAGTTAACCTGGCACGATGTGCTGGCTGATGAGAAACAGCAACCTTACTTTATCAATACGCTTCACACTGTTGCTGGCGAGCGTCAGTCGGGTATCACGGTCTACCCGCCGCAAAAAGATGTATTTAACGCCTTTCGCTTCACGGAACTGGGCGACGTTAAGGTGGTGATCCTGGGACAAGATCCTTACCACGGCCCCGGCCAGGCACATGGTCTGGCGTTTTCCGTGCGTCCTGGGATCGCTCCCCCGCCGTCATTAGTGAATATGTACAAAGAGCTGGAAGCCTCCATTCCCGGCTTTGTTCGCCCCGCGCACGGTTATCTGGAAAGCTGGGCGCGCCAGGGCGTACTGTTACTGAATACGGTGCTCACGGTACGGGCAGGCCAGGCGCACTCTCATGCCAGCCTGGGGTGGGAAACCTTTACGGATAAAGTGATAAGCCTGATTAACCAACACCGCGAAGGGGTCGTCTTCCTGCTGTGGGGCTCGCACGCCCAGAAGAAAGGCGCGATTATTGATCCACAGCGCCACCATATTCTGAAAGCTCCGCATCCCTCGCCACTCTCTGCGCACCGCGGATTTTTTGGCTGTAACCATTTTGCGCTAACGAACCAATGGCTGGAACAACACGGCGAGAAAACTATCGACTGGACGCCAGTATTACCGGCTGAGAGTGAATAACGTTGGCGACTCGCCGTTTTATCGCCCGGATAACGGCGCGAAAGCGCCTTGTCTGACCGGGCGGTAGAAAGTACATCATTGGCCCGGCGCGCGTTGCGTCACCGGGCTGCAGCCCTTACGCTTTATTCTGTCGCCACCACTCGGCGAGCAGTACGCCTGTCGCAACCGACACATTCAGGCTTTCCACGTTCCCGGTGCCGTTAATTTTCACGCACAGATCGTCGGGTTCGCGCGCCGCTTCCGGCAGGTAGTCATATTCACGGCCTAAGACCAGCACCATCTTTTCCGGCAGGGTCGTACTAAAGAGCGCCTGACCGCGATCGCTGGACGTCGTCACCACGGTGTACCCCGCCTGACGAAAGTCATCCAGTACGTCAACAATGCTTTCACCAGTGATTGGCTGGACATGTTCCGCCCCGCCTTCCGCGGTACGAATCGCCGCGCCGGACTCCAGCAACGCTGCATCCTGTACCACCACGCCCTTCACGCCGAAGTGCGCGCAGCTACGCATCATGCCGCCCAGATTATGCGGGTTAGCGACATCTTCCAACGCCAGCACGCAGTCTTGATCCGCCGCCTGCTTTACCCATTGCTTAACGGTCGTACCGTTACGCTTTTTAATCAGGAAACACACGCCGCCGTGGTGCTCAGTCCCGGAAGCTTTTGCCAGTTCGGCTTCATCCACCACATGGTAGGCTTTACGATTCGCCGCCATCCAGCGCAGCGCCTCTTTAAAACGCGGCGTTACGCTTTGGATAAACCATGCGCGCACGATGGCGTCAGGACGGCTCTGGAATAGCGCCTGGCAGGCATTTTCGCCGTAGACGCGCGTCTCTTCCGCACGCTGGCGACGCAAAACTTCAGGGTCGATAAAACTTTTACCGCTAATACCACCATGATCGACTTTCTCAGGCGTTTCATCGCCTGGCGCGCGGGACACGGTGCGCCACGGCGAAGTTTCATGTTTACGGTCACGGCTCTGATTATTTCGCTCATCACGGGCGGGGCGACGTCCACCGTCAGTGCGAGACTTTGCTGGGCGGCCTCCCCCTTTCCCGGTACGCGGGTTATGGGTGCGTTTATCAGAGTCATCATCACTACGGACATACATCACTTTGACTTTGCCGCTTTTGTTTTTTAATTCATCGTTCATGCTTTTCTCCACCAGCGCTGCGCGAAGCGCGAAGATTACCCGATGTGCATCCGGTTAGCCATGATTTCGTTTAAAAGCTTGCGACTATTGTACTCATTGAATAAAACACATTGTTGTTTAGCACAGACTCCTCGATAATATATAACATTATAGAAACATCCCGCGCGTAGCGGGACGTCTTCCGACGTATTCAGAGGTTAGCTATGAACACCGTTTGTACCCATTGTCAGGCCATTAACCGCATCCCCGGCGATCGGCTTCAGGACGCGGCAAAATGTGGACGCTGCGGTCATGAGTTGTTTGACGGAGAAGTCATTAATGCGACCGGCGAAACGCTGGACAAACTGTTGAAGGACGATCTTCCAGTGGTGATCGACTTTTGGGCACCCTGGTGCGGCCCTTGCCGTAACTTTGCGCCAATCTTCGAGGATGTCGCAGAAGAGCGCAGCGGTAAAGTCCGTTTCGTCAAAGTAAATACCGAGGCGGAACGGGAACTCAGCGCTCGTTTCGGTATCCGCAGCATCCCGATGATTATGATTTTTAAACATGGACAGGTGGTCGATATGCTTAATGGCGCAGTGCCTAAAGCGCCTTTCGACAGCTGGCTGAACGAAGCGCTGTAAACGCCACGGGGCGCATCTTGTGCCCCGTTTTCACCTCTGCCACAATAGCGTTTTTCTCCGCAAACGCTTTCTATGACCAATAACGCTGTCCTTCAGTTACGCGCCGAACGGCTTGCGCGCGCTACTCGCCCTTTTCTTGCCAGAGGCAATCGGGTTCGCCGCTGTCAACGCTGCCTGCTGCCGCTAAAATCTTGCCTGTGTGATACGTTAACGCCTTCTCAGGCGAAAAGCCGTTTTTGTCTGGTCATGTTTGACACTGAACCGATGAAACCCAGCAATACCGGCCGGCTGATAGCCGATATTTTGCCAGATACCGCGGCGTTTCAGTGGTCGCGTACCGAGCCGCCGCAGGCGTTGCTGGAGCTGGTACAGCATCCGGATTATCAGCCGATAGTGGTCTTTCCTGCGTCCTACGCCGGCGAAGCGCGCGAGGTCATTTCCACCCCGCCCGCCGGGAAACCGCCGCTGTTTATTATGCTGGACGGCACCTGGCCCGAAGCACGTAAAATGTTTCGTAAAAGCCCTTATCTGGATCATCTGCCGGTCATTTCCGTCGATTTATCGCGTCTTTCAGCTTATCGTCTGCGTGAAATCCATGCCGAAGGGCAATATTGTACCGCCGAAGTCGCGATAGCGTTGTTAGATCTGGCGGGAGATCCCGAGGCGGCAACCAGTTTAGGTGAACATTTCATCCGTTTCAAAACGCGCTATCTGGCAGGAAAAACGCAACATCCGGGAAACGTCACAGCATAAAATAGCGAAAGCGTTTAAAATTATCCGGTCACTTCTGTGTAAGGGAAACCGGTATGAGCCAGCAAGGACTGGAAGCGCTACTGCGACCAAAATCGATCGCGGTGATTGGCGCATCAATGAAGCCCCACCGCGCGGGTTACCTGATGATGCGTAACTTGTTGGCGGGCGGATTCAATGGCCCCGTCCTTCCCGTGACGCCCGCCTGGAAAGCCGTTTTAGGCGTCATGGCCTGGCCGGATATCGCCAGTCTTCCTTTCACCCCCGATCTGGCTATTTTATGCACTAACGCCAGCCGTAACCTGGCGTTACTGGACGCGCTTGGCGCGAAAGGTTGTAAAACGTGCATTATCCTTTCTGCTCCCACGTCGCAACATGAAGAACTTCTTGCCAGTGCCCGGCATTATAAAATGCGTCTGCTGGGTCCAAACAGTCTTGGGCTCCTCGCGCCGTGGCAAGGGCTGAATGCCAGCTTTTCTCCCGTCCCGATTAAACAGGGCAAGCTCGCTTTTATTTCCCAGTCTGCCGCCGTGTCCAATACTATTCTTGACTGGGCGCAACAGCGTGAAATGGGCTTTTCCTACTTTATCGCGCTGGGCGATAGCCTGGATATTGATGTCGATGAACTACTGGACTATCTGGCGCGCGATAGCAAGACCAGCGCAATTTTGCTCTATCTGGAACAGTTAAGCGACGCCCGCCGTTTTGTTTCCGCCGCCCGTAGCGCTTCACGTAACAAACCGATTCTGGTGATTAAAAGCGGCCGAAGCCCGGCAGCCCAGCGTTTACTTAATACCAGCGCGGGAATGGACCCTGCGTGGGATGCGGCCATCCAGCGCGCAGGCCTGCTGCGAGTCCAGGATACGCACGAGCTTTTTTCCGCCGTCGAAACACTTAGCCATATGCGTCCGCTACACGGCGACAGACTGATGATCATCAGCAATGGCGCCGCGCCTGCCGCGCTGGCGTTAGATGAGTTGTGGTCGCGTAACGGCAAGCTGGCGACATTGAGCGAAGAGACCTGCCTGCAACTACGGCAGACGCTTCCCGCGCACATTGATATTGCCAATCCGCTGGATCTGTGTGATGACGCCAGCAGCGAACATTACGTCAAAACGCTGGATATCCTGCTCGCCAGTCAGGATTTTGACGCGCTTATGGTTATCCACTCTCCCAGCGCTGCCGCGCCGGGTACGGAAAGCGCCCATGCTCTGATCGAGACGATTAAGCGCCACCCCAGAGGCAAGTTTGTTACGCTGCTGACAAACTGGTGCGGCGAGTTCTCATCTCAGGAAGCAAGACGGCTGTTCAGCGAAGCCGGATTACCAACCTACCGCACGCCGGAAGGCACGATTACCGCGTTTATGCACATGGTGGAATACCGGCGTAACCAGAAGCAACTGCGGGAAACGCCAGCGTTGCCGAGTAACCTGACGTCCAATACCGCTGAGGCGCATAATCTGTTACAGCGGGCGATTGCGGAAGGCGCCACTTCACTGGATACCCATGAAGTACAGCCGATTTTACACGCCTATGGGCTGCACACGCTCCCAACCTGGATTGCCAGCGACAGCGCTGAAGCAGTGCATATCGCCGAACAGATAGGCTATCCGGTAGCTCTCAAGCTGCGCTCGCCCGACATTCCGCATAAATCTGAAGTTCAGGGGGTCATGCTTTACCTGCGCACCGCAAGCGAGGTACAACAGGCCGCGAACGCCATTTTCGATCGTGTAAAGATGGCCTGGCCGCAGGCGCGGATTCACGGTTTGCTGGTACAAAGCATGGCTAACCGCGCCGGCGCGCAGGAGCTGCGTGTGGTGGTCGAGCACGATCCGGTGTTTGGTCCTTTGATTATGTTGGGTGAAGGCGGCGTAGAGTGGCGTCCGGAAGAGCAGGCCGTCGTCGCGCTGCCGCCGCTCAACATGAATCTGGCGCGCTATCTGGTGATTCAGGGCATTAAACAGCGGAAAATTCGCGCCCGTAGCGCGCTGCGTCCGCTGGATATTGTCGGTTTAAGCCAATTGCTGGTCCAGGTTTCAAACCTGATTGTCGATTGCCCGGAAATTCAGCGTCTGGATATCCATCCGCTGCTGGCTTCCGCCAGTGAGTTTACCGCGCTGGATGTGACGCTGGATATTGCCCCGTTTGATGGCGATAACGAAAGTCGTCTTGCGGTACGCCCCTATCCCCACCAGCTTGAAGAGTGGGTGGAGATGAAAAACGGCGATCGCTGCCTGTTCCGTCCGATCCTGCCGGAAGATGAGCCCCAACTGCGACAATTCATCGCACAGGTCACCAAAGAGGATCTTTACTACCGTTATTTCAGCGAGATCAACGAATTCACCCATGAAGATTTAGCCAACATGACGCAGATCGACTACGATCGAGAAATGGCCTTTGTGGCCGTGAGGCGGATGGACAACGCTGAAGAGATCCTCGGCGTAACGCGCGCGATCTCCGATCCTGACAACGTAGATGCCGAATTTGCCGTATTGGTGCGTTCAGATCTTAAAGGGTTGGGTTTAGGACGCCGTTTAATGGAGAAATTGATTGCCTATACTCGCGATCACGGATTGAAGCGGCTGAACGGTATTACGATGCCGAACAATCGCGGCATGGTCGCGCTGGCCAGAAAACTGGGATTTCAGGTCGATATTCAGCTCGACGAGGGCATCGTGGGATTGACGCTGAATCTGGCCAAATGTGATGAATCGTGAGTAATGTACTGGAAATGTTGACCACTTTAACGGGTACTGATGTTATTATTGCTCGCTTATGTCGTCTGCATAGCACAGAGGACCCTTCAATGAACAGAGAAGAAATGCACTGTGATGTTGTCAAAATTTAAGCGTAATAAACATCAACAACACCTTGCCCAACTCCCTAAGATTTCTCAGTCAGTTGATGATGTAGATTTCTTTTATACTCCTGCTACTTTTCGGGAGACACTGCTGGAGAAAATCGCCAGCGCGACGCAGCGTATTTGTATCGTTGCCCTGTATCTGGAACAGGACGATGGGGGTAAAGGTATACTCGACGCGCTCTATGCGGCTAAACGGCAGCGTCCTGAACTGGACGTGAGGGTGCTGGTCGACTGGCATCGCGCGCAACGCGGGCGCATTGGCGCAGCGGCCTCGAATACCAATGCAGACTGGTATTGCCGACTGGCGCAGGAAAACCCCGGCATTGATGTCCCGGTTTACGGCGTGCCGATTAATACGCGAGAAGCGCTTGGCGTACTGCATTTTAAAGGCTTTATCATTGATGATAGCGTCCTGTACAGCGGCGCCAGCCTGAACGATGTCTATCTCCATCAGCATGACAAATATCGCTACGATCGCTACCAGCTGATTCGCAATCGGCAAATGGCAGACATCATGTTTGACTGGGTGACGCAAAATCTGATGAATGGCCGTGGTGTGAATCGTCTGGATAATACCCAGCGGCCGAAAAGCCCGGAGATTAAAAACGATATCCGCTTATACCGTCAGGAGCTGCGTGATGCGTCATATCATTTTCAGGGTGACGCTAATGACGAGCAGCTCTCCGTTACGCCGCTGGTCGGGCTTGGAAAATCCAGTCTGCTGAACAAAACCATTTTCCATCTCATGCCCTGTGCGGAGCATAAGCTCACCATTTGTACCCCTTACTTCAATCTACCAGCGGTACTGGTGCGGAATATTATTCAGCTACTGCGCGACGGAAAGAAAGTCGAAATCATTGTTGGCGATAAAACCGCGAATGATTTTTACATTCCGGAAGATGAACCGTTCAAGATCATTGGCGCGCTGCCCTATCTCTATGAGATTAACCTGCGCCGCTTCCTGAGCCGTTTACAGTATTACGTCAATACCGATCAGCTTGTGGTGCGTCTGTGGAAAGATGACGACAATACCTATCATTTGAAAGGGATGTGGGTAGATGATAAATGGATGCTACTCACCGGCAACAATCTGAATCCTCGCGCCTGGCGTCTGGATCTGGAAAACGCCATTCTGATCCACGATCCTAAGCAAGAGCTTGCCCCTCAGCGGGAAAAAGAGCTGGAACTTATCCGAACGCACACAACCATCGTAAAACATTATCGTGACCTGCAGAGCATTGCCGACTATCCGATAAAAGTGCGTAAATTGATTCGCCGTCTGCGCCGGATCCGCATCGACAGATTAATTAGCCGTATCCTGTAATCGAAGCCCCGTCCTGTACGGGGTTTTCTCTTAGGAGTGAACTGGTGCGCGTGTTGATTCCTTTTACGGTGTTGTTTCTCTCCGGGTGCAGCCATCTGGCTAACGACCACTGGAGCGGTCAGGATAAAGCCCAGCATTTTATGGCATCAGCGATGCTATCGGCAGCCGGTAATGAGTATGCGCGTCACCAGGGAGTAAGCCCTGACCGCAGCGCAGCGATAGGGCTGATGTTTTCTTTGAGTCTCGGAGCCTCAAAAGAACTCTGGGACAGCCGCCCGGAAGGCAGCGGCTGGAGCTGGAAAGATTTTGTCTGGGATGTCGCTGGCGCGACAACCGGTTACGCTATCTGGCAAATGGCGCGATACTAAAGGCGTAAGCCCTTTCCTTTACGGTGCAACATCAACGAAACCAGGAAAGCCAGAACGGCCATCGCGGTAACATACCAGAAGAACGAACTCTCCATACCGACAGATTTTAGCGACAGCGCGACATATTCCGCAGAGCCGCCAAATAACGCGTTTGCTACCGCGTAAGATAAACCGACGCCCAGGGCGCGAACCTGCGCCGGAAACATCTCCGCTTTCAGGATCCCGCTAATCGAGGTATAGAAACTCACAATCAATAGCGCGCACATCACTAAAGCAAATGCGGCATAAGGCGACGTCACATTCTGCAACGCGGAGAGAATTGGAACGGTGAAAAGCGTCGCGAGTGCGCCAAAACATAGCATAGAGGTGCGCCTGCCAATCTTATCGGATAACGCGCCGAATAACGGCTGCACCAACATGAAAACACACAGCGCAGCCGTCATAATGCCGCTGGCGACATTGGCATGCATACCTGCTGTATTTACCAGATATTTCTGCATATAGGTGGTGAAGGTATAAAAGCACAGCGAGCCTGCCGCGGTGAAACCAAGCACCATCAAAAAGGCTTTGCGATTACGCCACAAACCTTTCAACGAACCGGCTTCTTTTAATGCGCGAGTCTCATGCTTCGAGGTTTCATCCAGCTGGCGACGTAGCCATAACGCCACAACCGCCAGCACGGCGCCCAGCGCAAAGGGAATACGCCATCCCCAGGCACGAAGCTCAGCATCCTCCAGAACCTGCTGCAAAATCACAACGACCAGCAATGCCAGTAGTTGGCCACCGATAAGCGTAACGTACTGAAACGACGCGAAAAATCCCTTACGACCTTCAAGCGCAACTTCACTCATATATGTCGCGCTGGTCCCATACTCTCCCCCTACCGAGAGCCCCTGAAATAACCTTGCAATAAGTAGCAGCGCCGGTGCCCAGGTGCCGATGGTATCGTAACCAGGTAAGCAGGCAATCACCAGCGACCCCATGCACATCATGCACACCGAAATCAACATTGAGGCTTTGCGCCCGCGTCGATCGGCAATGCGTCCAAACAGCCAACCACCGATAGACCGCATTAAAAAACCGGCGGCAAAGACGCCTGCCGTTTGCAAAAGCTGAGTAGTGGTATTACTAGAAGGAAAGAAGATATGTGCAAAATAGAGCGAGCAGAAAGAGTAGACGTAGAAATCAAACCATTCCACTAAGTTTCCGGAAGAGGCCCCCACGATAGCCCATATGTGTCGCCGCATCTCCGGAGCCTCAGCGTTGTTTTTATCTATACGCTGAATAATTTCTGCCATACTGTTCTCCTTGTTGCCAGGCTTAATCGGCCTTTTATTTTGGAGATTCAGATTACGCGAGACTAAAAAGTAAATAAAGTGTTAATTATTTGTCTGCTAATTTTTATCCCCACCGTGCCTGATGCTGGCGTTTCCGTTTCAGATAGTCTTCGTCCTGACGGATTTTATCCCACCAACCTTTGAAAACCGTTGCCGCCGCGGCCTTAATAGGATCATTACCCCGTGTATTCAGGCTGCCGTCTTCTGCATACTTTTTACCACCTTTATAGTTAGCGTATCGCCTGGCGCGGGTGTATCCCATCTGAATAAATTTACGCGCCATGTCCATACCAACGAAATCATCCTGCTGCCGGTAAGCTTCGAACAACTGGTAGATCTGTTCTGCGGATTTCATCGCCGATGCTTCATCTTTATAGCGCCAGAAAGGAAGAATTTCGCTTTTGTAGGGTTCAACCAGTAGCCCCCCCTGCTCTCCTCGTCCAACCTGATACAATTCAGGCTGCTGGCGGAAGTCAATGCTGGAAAAGTCTTGCTGGTAGTTAAAAGGTTTGATAGCCAATGAAAATCCTCACTGCTTATATAAGCACGTGTAAAGGATAGTTCATCGTTAACGATTGGGTGGGTTGTGCTCTTATCGGTTCTACAAGAGCACCAGCTTCGTAGGCGGGATAATTGCTGTAGGCCGGATAAGGCGAAGCTGCCATCCGGCGGTGCAGGTTGCCTGATGGCGCTGCGCTTATCAGGCCTACATTTTTACAGTTACCACACACGCAAAGAAGCCCGTCCGTCAGAACGGGCTTCTTCACTTGTCTGATGCCTGGCAGTTTATGGCGGGCGTGCTGCCCGCCACCCTACGGGCCGTTACTGCGCAACGTTCAAATCCGCTCCCGGCGGATTTGTCCTCCTCAGGAGAGTGCTCACCGGCAGACCACAGATAAAGCAAAAGGCCCAGTCTTTCGACTGAGCCTTTTGCTTAATTTGATGCCTGGCAGTTCCCTACTCTCGCATGGGGAGACCCCACACTACCATCGGCGCTACGGCGTTTCACTTCTGAGTTCGG